>JBDONQ010000168.1:0-5530 GCA_039831255.1 Campylobacterales bacterium | reverse complement strand
TCCCTTCCCCCACTTTAAAGACCCGGTTGGAGGGGACCACCTGACTTAACTCCTCAAAACTCCCCAAATCCCGCCATTGAAACTGGACTGGAACCATTTTGAGCCGGGTACTCCTCTCCATTACCCCCCGGTCTAGACTCACTTCTGGCACCCTTTCCAACCCTTTGAAGAGGGTTTGGTGGGGGGGGAAATGGAGGCGGTTTTTAAAAATTTTTAACAATTGGGAGTAACTTTCCCGGTTAAACCGCTGGAACTCCTCCAAAATTACCTCCCGTTTAAATAGAAACATCCCGCTATTCCAGTGGAAATTGGGATTTTTTAGATACTCCCGGGCCCGTTCCAGCGGGGGTTTTTCGTGGAACCGCTTCACCTCCTCTCCCCTATTCTCAATATACCCGTACCCGGTAGCTGGAGAGGTTGGCTTTACCCCAAATGTAACCAGCCACCCCTCCTCCGCCAGCTGAAACCCCCGCTCTACCCCCTGTCGATACTCCTTCTCCCCCTCCAAATAGTGGTCCGAAGGGGTTACTAGCAGAAGGGAATTCTCTGGGGATGCCAACCCCCCCAACACCACCGCCGGTCCAGTATTCCGGGGATGGTCCTCAACCAAAAACTCTATCTCCCCAACTGGCAATCCCAACTCCCCAACCTGCTCCAGAGCCACAAAGTAGTGCTCCCGGTTTATCAATATCTTCACCTGGTCCACCAACTCCCAATTCCGGAGGAGGGTTCGCTGGAACAGGGACCGGCCGTTGAAGAGTTTTAAAAACTGTTTTGGCAATTTCCGCCGGCTCAATGGCCAGAGCCGGGTTCCAGTCCCCCCGCAGAGGAGAAGATTTACCCGTCTCATTCCTCTCCCTTTTTAACCTTTAATCCCAATCTCCGTTCCCGAACCTCTATTAACCTCTCCTTCAGCTGCTCCTCCAACTCCCGGAGAACCTTCTCCCCTTCCCGCCGTTTTTGACGCCCCTCTTCAGCTATCTCCGCCGAGAGTAGAAGGGCCTCTATTAACTGCTGATTGGCCTTTTTTAAACTCTCAATATCCACAATTCCCCTCTCCCCCTCCCGGCGAATAGCCTCAGTACTCTCCTTCAACTGCCGGGCCCCCTCCTCCAGCAACTGATTTGTAAAATCGGAAGCCCCTTTTAAATCGGAGGCGACCCCCTGCCCCCGGGCCACCGCCACCACTTGGGCCAATCGACTTTTCCAGAGGGGAATTGTGTTTAAAATTGTGGAAGTGATTTTATTGATTAAAACTTTATTATTCTCCTGAATTAGCCGGATATTGGCTAAAGATTGGAGAACCACCTGCCGGGTTAACTTTAAATCGTGGAGTCGTCGGTCTAAATTGTCCCGAAACTCAATTAAATCCCGCAACTGCTGGGCCTCCAGCACCCCTCCTCTCTCCTCCGTCTCACGCCGTTTCTCCTCTATTAACCGGTTCAACTCCTCTAACTTCTCCTCCCCCGCTTTTATGTAGAGCTCCAGTTGTTGAAGATAGTGAAGGGATTGGGTGTAGAGCTCCTCCAGCTGGATTAAATCCCGCTCCAACTGCAACCGGTCCCGCTCCAGTTTTGTGACAATCCCTTCCACTTGGGCCTCCACCTCCCGGTACTCTTCAAAGAGCTCTTCCACCGACCTTTTCAATCCCAGCAACTTCTCCCACCAAGCTGGACGGCTCTCCACCTCCTCCAACTTTAGCCCTTTTAAATTGAGGACCAGCTCCTTCAACTTCCCTCCAATCTCCCCCAAATCCCGGTCCCGGACCCCTTCCAGCATCTGACTGGAAATTTGGTCCAACCGCTCCTGGAGGTCAACCCCATAATAGAGGAGTGACTCCGGTCTCTTTAAATCCAATTTCCCTTTTATCTCTTCCACTACTTCCCGGGGAAAATTGGAAGAGAGCTGAATCTTCCCGATTTCCTTCCGAACCTTATCAACTCCCATTTCTTCGCCTTTATCGGAATAACTGCCTCCGGATTAACTCTATATTTATATCAAAATCGACCAAATCCTCCCTTTTTAGCCGGGAGAGCTCCCCGGCAACCCTCTCCTCCAACCCTTTTAAAATCCCAATAAACTCCAACTCCCGGTTCCTCCGTTCCGAGGGAGGGAGGCGAAGGTAGGAGTCCAAAGTCTCCCGGACCACTTGAAAGAGGAGAATAAGGGGACGGTGGATTGGGGTCAACTCCCCGGGTCTCTCCTCCAACCGCCGGATTAACTCCCGCCCCATCTCCAATACAACTTTCAACTCCCGGGCCAACTCCCCCTCCTGAATTTTCCGGCTCAACCGCTCCAATTTCTCCAATTCCCGGCGACCCTCCCCCAATAACTCCCGGTAGGGGCCAATCTCCTTCTCTCTCAATCCGGCGGGGAGTTTTGGGGTCAATGGGTCTGGGCCGTACCAGAGGAGATACCCCCCGGTTCCTGCCACCAATCCAATTAAACTCCGGTCCCACTCCACCCCGGCAAATTTGAGGGTTGAGAAAACCCCAATTCCCAATAAAAGACTGGCCCCAACTTTAAACGGGAATTTTAGGGGGAGAGCAACTGGAGAGTTTTGATACTCCCACTCAGCTTTAAACCCCTTTTTAGAGAGGAGAACCACCCCGATGAAGAGAAGTAATTCCCAAACACTGAAGAGGAGAAGGTCCCACCGAAGCTCCACTATCCCCCCTAAAATACCCACCACCGGCCAGAGAAGGAATAGGTAAAGTCCAATTCCCCGGTATTTAACTTCCCAATTTATCTTCTCCTCCCCTCTCCCAATCCGCCGGGCTTTTCCCATTTCCACTCCTTTTTTAAAAATTGAAATCGCCCCCTATAGTTGGCTCAAAAAGCCGTATCCAACTGCCCCCCAACTGTAGATGAGGAGAAGCCACCCTAAAAATCTCCAAAATCCCTCCATTGGTCCCCTTTCAATTGGATTTAAGATATCATAATTGAGAAAGTTAAAAAAAGGGAGCCTAATGTCCAATTTACCCAAATTGGGAGATATCTTAGTTTCAGAGGGTGTAATAGACCAGCGGACCCTCCAGCGGGTATTAATCTATCAACAGAAGTTGAAAGAGAAAGGGATTCAGAAGCGGTTGGGGGAGTTATTGGTGGAGCTGGGGATTGCAACAGAAGAGAATATCCTTCAAGCCCTTTCAAAACAGCTGGGGTATCCAGTTGTGGACCTTTTCCAAGAGGGTGTGGATTACCGGTTTATTAGCCAATTCCCAATTAAAGCCCTCCGGGAGTATCAACTGGTCCCATTTAAACTGGAGGGAAAAGAGGTAAAGGTTGCCACCTCCAATCCACTGGAGTCCCGGGGGCTGGACCTTCTCCGGCGGAAGGGGTTTTTCCACTTAAAAATCTTTCTAGCATCCCAACGGGACATTCAAATAGTCCTTGACCGGGCTGAGGTTTTAAAGCATAGTTTGGATTTGGTCCGGGGGCGTCTCCGGAACGACCCCCAATCGGTCCAGATGTTGGTGGAGTTGATTTTAAGAGAGGCGATTCACCAGCGGGCCAGCGATATCCATATTGAGCCGATGGAGGGGGATTTCTTAGTCCGGGGCCGGGTGGATGGGGTTTTAAGGGAGCTTTTCTCATTTCCAAAGGAGATTTACCTCCAACTGGTCTCAAAAATTAAGTTAATGGCAGGAATGGATATTGCAGAGCGAAGACTTCCCCAAGATGGCCGATTCCGATACCAGATAGAGGACAAATATTACGATTTCCGGGTTTCGACAGTTCCCCTCCTCCACGGGGAGAGTGTAGTCCTCCGGATTTTGGACCAAAATCGGGTTTTATTAAAACTCTCCGATTTAGGGATGAGCTCAGACCATTTGAGAAGATTTAAACGGATGATGAAGACCCCTTATGGAATTGTGCTGGTAACTGGGCCTACCGGAAGCGGAAAAACTACCACCCTTTACTCGGCGTTAAATGAGTTGAAAGGGTTGGAGCGGAAAATTATCACAATTGAGGACCCGGTGGAGTATGAGTTACCACTAATTCAGCAAATTCCGATAAACCCAAAAATAGGGCTCACATTCTCCTTAATTCTCCGGAATATCCTCCGTCAGGACCCGGATATTATAATGGTTGGGGAAATTCGGGACTTGGAGACATTGAATATGGCGATAGAGGCCTCGATGACCGGCCACTTGGTCTTTGCAACTCTTCATACCAACGATTCCCTCGGGGCGATTAGCCGGATGGTCCATATGGGGGCCGACCGCTTTTTAATAGGGGATTCATTAATTGGGGTTGTGGCCCAACGGTTGGTCCGAAAAATTTGCCCCCACTGCCGGCAGGAAGAGTTCCCCCCATTGGAGGAGTTGGAGCGGATTCGTCCCTTTTTAAAAGGGGAAAAGGTGACTTTTTACCGGGGAAAGGGGTGTCGACACTGTAACTTTACCGGGTATCTGGGCCGGGAAATGGTTTCGGAGATTTTGGAGATTACAACCCCAATCTCCCAAATGATAACTGAAGGGGAGGATCGGTTTAAACTGGAGGAGGAGGCCCGGAAAGGGGGATTCCAGAGTTTAATAGAGGATGGAATTCAAAAAGTAAAAGAGGGACGGACTACCCTTCGGGAACTGCTTCGGGTTGTTAAACCTCAATAGGAAAAAGAGGAGAGTTTTTAAAACTCTCCTCGAAAATTCCAAAAAATTCCAAAAAAAGGAGAGAAATGGCTCTAAAATGGAGAGATTCCAATCTCCAGTGGGGGGTTGGGGTAGCTTTGGCCACCCTCCTCTGGTTGGGAGGGTGCAGTAAAAGTTTGGATTTAAAAGAGTTCCACCCCCTTCCAGCTCCGGAGGTGGAGACCCCCCTTCCAAAAGGGTACTCCCCTTCCCATCCAGCGGAAGTGGTGGTAGTGGTCTCCCCGGGAGATGGGGCTGAGCAGGTGGGGGAGGGGGTTCAACAGGAGGCGGAGGAGAAGCCCTTTATAAAAGTGGTTCAACGGAGAATTGGAAAGTTGAACCGGGTTCTCTCCCAGTTGAAAATGGGGGAGTATCTCCTCCACATCTCCTACTACCGGTGGCGATTGGAGGTTGACTGTAGCTACCCCGGGGATTACTCAGTTGCCGGAGGGGGGTGCCCCCGGGAGATTCTCTCCACTGGCAAAGGGGTTCCAACTTTAGAATTAAATTTAATTGGAAACGGGAGAGGAACCCTCTACCAACTCCCCACTTTAAAAGAGGTGGCCCCCGTAGCGGTCTCCCTTTCAAAAAGGTGGGAGATAGAGTATCAGGCTCTCCCGGCGGATCAGGCTATCTCAATTGACCAGATTGACGCAATTTTAAATAGGGCCCTCTCAACAGGGGAGAGGGGGGAGAAAGGGGGGTTAATCCTTTACCGGTTGCCAATTGAAAAAGTGAGAATCTTAAAGAGGGGGGCCCCCCAATTGGTGGGGAGGGAGTTGGGCCGGAAATTGTGGAACTATTTCGCCCCCTACGGCCGGTTGCTGGAGTTGAGGAGTAATTCGGAGCGGGAGTTGATTGGGTTAATCTCCCTCGGAAAAGGAGATGGATTGGAG
>JBDONQ010000210.1:0-5543 GCA_039831255.1 Campylobacterales bacterium | reverse complement strand
ACCCCCAACCGGGAGCTACTGCCGGAAAGGAAGGGTTATGGCAGGGGACTCTCTACTGGAAAAGCTCTTCAAGCTGTCCGCCCGGGGGACCTCAGTTCAGCAGGAGGTCCGGGCAGGGGTAACCACCTTTTTGGCGATGCTTTACATTGTTCCGGTAAATGCAACAATTATGAGCCAAGCTGGGATGCCCTTCGGGGCACTGGTTACTGCAACTGCTGTTGTAACGATGATTGCGACAATTTTAAATGGACTCTGGTCCAACACCCCGGTGGCGATGAGTGTCGGGATGGGGCTCAACGCCTATTTCACATTTGGATTAGTAAAAGGGATGGGGATTCCGTGGCCGACGGCATTGGGAATTGTAATGATTTCCGGGTTAATCTTTTTAATTCTCTCGGTAACCCGGTTCCGGGTTTGGGTTTTGGAATCGGTTCCAGTGGACCTCCGCCGGGCAATTAGTGCTGGGATTGGGCTTTTTATTGCCTTTATCGGTCTTCAGGGGCTCCACTTTATTGTCCGGGATCCAGCGGTGCTGGTAAAATTGGGGGACCTCTCCGACCCCCATCTTCTGTTGGGGATTTTTGGGTTTTTAGTAACAGCCCTTCTCTATTCTCGGAAGGTAAAAGGGGCTTTCATTTTGGGGATTTTAATTACTGCAGTGGTCGGCTGGATTACTGGAATTGGGAAATTTCCGACCCAAATTGTCTCCATTCCTGCTCCAATTACCCCAATTGCATTTAAATTTGACTTAATTGGGGCGTTACAACTCTCTTTAATCCCGGTAATTATTACATTTTTAATTACAGATATGTTCGATACAATCGGAACTTTAGCCGGGATTGGAATTAGGGCTGGACTCTTCAAAGATGGGGGCGAAGAGCTTCAACGGACACTGGAAGCTGACGCAGTTGCAACTGTAGTTGGGGCGACGTTGGGAACCTCCACTACAACCTCTTTTATTGAAAGTGCCGCTGGGGTTGAGGAGGGGGGTCGGACCGGTCTCACAGCAGTGGTAACAGGACTTCTATTTGGGACAACCCTCTTCTTCCTCCCCCTTTACGAGGGAATCCCCTCTCCAGCAATCTACCCAATTTTAATAATGGTTGGGGTTTTAATGTTCCGGGAGATTAAAAATATCCAGTTGGAGGATCCGGTAATTGGAATTAGTGCCTTTTTAACAATTACCCTGATGCCGTTGACCTACTCAATTACAATCGGGCTCAGTGCCGGGTTTGTGACCTATCTACTGCTGGCTCTCCTTCGGCGGGAATGGGGCCGGATTAATTTGGGAACCTCCGTTTTAGCTGGGATTGGGGGGTTGGCCTTCCTATTCCATTAATACCCCCTTTTTAACCTTCCCATTTTCCAGAAAATCTCCACCCCCTCCGGGGAGGGGGACAGCTCCCTTTTTTTGAACAGGCTCCACTTTTCGTAAAATTCCGGAAAAAGGGGTTCAATGGCTGAAGATATTGGAAAATTGCTCCACTCCTATGTCCGGTTAATCTCCGATATTGTGACCGGGAGTCTCGCTTTTATCTGGCTTCTATATCTGCTGGGCCGGATTGGATTGGTCGATTTTCAGCTATTGTGGAAGTGGGTGGAGCGGGTGGAGTTGAATGAGACCACCGCAATTGTAGTTGGGATTGTCTTTATTTTTATGATTTCCCTCCCCTTTGGGTTGTTGATGAACTTTCTCAGCTATCTTTTTCTCCAAAATTTAATCCATTTAGGGGGGTGGCTCTTCACAAAAATTCCAATATCTATCGATTTAGCCCACTTTCGACTCAAATGGAAAATTCACATCCTCTCCCTCCGGGATTTCCCCCTTTTTCTCTACCTTCTGGAGGATTTTGTAACCGAGTATGACCCCAACTTTAAAGAAGAACATTACGACTCTTTCACCCTCCGATACTTTTTAAGGGTATTCACCTTTGCCGCCCTCCTTTACGGGGGGATTCTTCTCTGCTGGGGCCACTTCAGTTTAGCTCTCCTCCACTTTGGAATTGGGCTTTTCTTTCTAATTTTGACAATTTTAAATGAGAACGCAATTTTGTTGGAGATGGTCCACGATTTAATTTTAATTACCCGGACAATCCCCGAAAGTAGGGGGGAGTTTAAATTTCTCCTCCGGGAGTTGGGCCTCCTCCCAGAACTCCGGGAGTTGATAGAGGAGATTCCCAGTGCCGGAGAAAAGGGGTCTTAACTGTATAATTCCCGGTGAAAAGAGAGTCCCTTAAAAGGAGCTTCAATGTTGCTGAGGTATAAAAATTGGTTTCCAAAAATTGACCCTACCGCTTGGGTTGCTCCATCGGCAGATATTATTGGGGATGTGGAGATTGGGGCCGATAGCTCTATCTGGTTTGGGTGTGTAATCCGGGGGGATGTCCATTTTATCCGAATTGGGAAGAGGACCTCTATCCAAGATTTGACGATGATTCATGTGACCCACCACAAAAGAGAGCGGGTAATTGGGGATGGCTTTCCAACAATTATTGGGGATGATGTCACAATTGCCCACCGGGTGATGCTCCACGGGTGTAAAATTGGGAATGGGTGTTTAATTGGGATGAGTGCCACTATTTTAGATGGGGCTGAGATTGGGGAGGAGAGTATTGTGGGAGCAGGGGCGGTGGTAACCCCCGGAAAAAAATTTCCACCCCGGAGTTTAATTTTAGGGATTCCGGCAAAAGTGGTCCGGGAGTTGACCGATGAAGAGGTTGAGAAGATTTACGCAAATGCTCGGAACTATGTTAACTATAAAAATGAGTATTTAGATTTTATCCGGTAAAAAGGGGAGGGGTAAAAAAGGAGAATTGGAAATATCTCCAATTTTTTTGAAAAGAAGGGGAGACCCCTTCCCTTTTCTCCTTTTTTCTGATATAGTTTTTCCATCAGTTTGGATAGACTCTCCGGTATGGACCTCGAGAGCCTTTCCTGCTGAGAATTTCAATTTCAGGACTGTTTCAATGGCTACACTTTATGTAGGAAATATCAATTATCGGGCTACTGAGGAGGATTTGAGGGGGCTTTTTTCCCAATTTGGAGAGGTAACCTCAGCCAAAATTATTAAAGATCGGGAGACTGGTCGGAGTAGAGGGTTTGGATTTGTAGATTTGGAAAGCGGGGCAGAGAGCGCAATTGAGGAGTTGGATGGTTACGAATTCCAAGGGAGAAGACTCCGGGTAAATTTGGCCCGGCCTCGGAATCAGTAACGGGAAAGGGGTTTTTACCCCTTTTTTTGTTTAGCTTTCTCTCTCAAGTTTCAAGAGATAGTCAATTCCATTTTCTGCCTTTTGACACTCTATAGCCCAATTGCACTTAAAAAAAGTCAGTAGAATCTTCAAAAATTTCCAAGTTGAGGGAAGAAAAATTGGCAATAGAGTGAAAATTAACAATAAAAGAATAGGATGGAGAAGGGTCGCTCGTGAGCTACCCCGCCTTAAAAGGCGGAGCTTCCTGCTTCACAGGTAGATGACTAGTCTGTATAAACAGACCCCGCCAGAGCTACCTCCACAGGCATAAGTTCGGACTGCTCCAGCCCTATTTTTTATCGGCTTAACTTGATTATCGCTATTAAAATAAAATTTATAAAAAAATTCAAACGGAAATTAAATTTCCGAGAATTTTTTTTATCCGCCTTTCATCACCGCCTTAAAAGGCGATGGTTTCGGCGGGATTTGCTAATTGAATAATCTAAAAATCCCTTCTTCTATTTCCTATTCCTTTAAAGAGTTGGAGTTCCCCCCAATTGGAGCCTACTTTTTATTTAAAAGAGCCCAAACTCTGACCATTTCTTCCAATCTAACTGTTAAGAGGGAAAAATACCCCCTTCCCAAATCCCCCCTTCCACCCTCCCTTTCTCTTCTAGGAATCTCCAATTAAATTATCTCCACTGAGTTTGGTGAAACTGGACACTCTTCCGGAACCCTTTCCATCTCCAACCGGAGGGGTTCACTTTCAATAATTTTAATCCCCCTCTCCAACACCCTCTTTGCCACCCTTTTCGCCTTTTCAATGGAGTGGAGATAACAACTTCCACACTGATAAATATTCGCCTCTGGAATTTGCTGGGTTTTTAACACCTCTTCCATCCCTTTCTCCAACCCCTTTGCCACCTCTTCCGGAGTTGGGGTCCCAATTACACTCATATAAAATCCGGTCCGACACCCCATTGGGGAGACATCGATAATTGTGTAGTTGGGGAGATGTTTCCGGAGAAATCCGGCCAATAGATGTTCCAAAGTATGGAGCCCTTCCGGAGAAATAATCTCCCGATTGGGTCGACAGAGCCGAAGGTCAAAGACCCGGATTGTATCCCCCTTTGGAGTCTTCAACTCCTTTGCTAACCGAACCCCCGGAGCCTCCATCCGGGTGTGGTCCACTGTAAAACTCTCAATTAACGGCATTTTCTCTCCTTTCCAACTGAAAAGTTTAGCCTCAACTGGTAGAATTCTGCCAAAAAATTAAAAAAAAGGGGGGGAAGGGGGAAAAAGAGAAAAAGGGGGAAGATGGGTTCCATTTGCCGGGGTATAGGACCCACTCGGGAAGAGTCTCGGAAAAAGGGAGAAGTTTCCGGAAAAAAAGGGGGGGAAAAAGGGATAGAGAAGGGGAAAATTTTCCCAATTAGCCAGCAAATCGGGGTCCTCCAAAAGATTTGGGAGTTGGATTTTCCAAAGGGGCCCCTCCCATTCCCTTATGCCCTGTTACCTTTCCAAATTTTCCGGGGGCTCTTCTCCCCAGGGGAGTTGGAGGAGATTATTACCGCTTTCCACCGGGAAAATGGGGAGGTGGCCGGATTGGTTGGAGGGGGGATTAATCGAAGCCATCGAAATACCCTTCTCCACACCCCCACCGAAAGGGTTAGGGAACTCTTCTACCGGAGAATTGAGGGAATTTTGCCAGAGATTGAGAGCTTTTTTGGAGTTAGGTTGGTAGGGGGAACCGATCTTCAGCTATTGGAGTACCGCCAGGGAGGGTTTTACGATTGCCACGCCGATAATGCCAGCTTTCTCCTCCGGGAAGGGGAGGTAGTTGGGTTTAAGTTGGTGAAACCGGAGAGGCAGATTACAACCCTTCTCTTTCTAAATCGGGAATTTGAAGGGGGGGAATTGGAATTCTGTTTTCTCAGGTGGCTTTCCACCAGAAGGCTGGAGGGGGAGATTGGTGTTGAAAATGGGGGCAGTGGAGGAGAGCTATTTAAATCCCATCCCCTTTTTATTGGGGAGGTTAATTTAAATCAGAGCCCGGAGGGAGAGGGGAGAAGGGTCATTTTAAAACCGGAACCGGGGATGTTAATAGTATTCCCATCGGGGGGGGTCTTTGCCCATCAAGTTCACCCAGTCCGGAGAGGGAGGAGATTTACTTTAGTAAAGTGGTGGGCTACCCTCTAAAACCCCTTTTTCCGGGGGAATAGCCAAAATATGTCTTTAAAATTTTTTATTTTATTTCCTTTCGACTAAACTTATTGAAGTAGAGTTGAAAAACTTTAAGGGAAAAAGGGGCAAAAATGGGCAAAATAGTGTGGGAATTTGGGAAGGAATAGG
>JBDONQ010000057.1:0-5562 GCA_039831255.1 Campylobacterales bacterium | reverse complement strand
TGTTTGAAACTCCTTTTAAAGAATTGATAATTTTCGGTAAAACAAATCTTGACGGATATTTAATAAGTAAATGCAGATGGTCTGCTTCTCCATTAAACTCAACTAATCCACAATCCATTTCTTTACAAAGATTTTCAAATACTTCTTTCAGTCCCTCAACTTAAACATTTTAAAAAACTTGGAAGGGGATTAAAGTTATCGAAAAGAAGATTGTCAGCGAAAGAAAGAGGAGTAACAATTTTAAAAAGTGGGCTAAAAAATAGCAAGATTACACGAAAAAATAACAAATGCAAAAATGGAGTTGTCCTGTATCTAAAATAACTTACAATAGAGATTGTAATACTCCAGTCAACTAACTAATAGAAGAATTAAGGGTGGGATGCTCTGAATCAATTCCTGTGGAGGTAGCTCTAACGGCGGAGCACCCAAGTAGTCTACGGGTTATCTACCTGTGAAGCAGGAAGCCCCGGTATTTAGGAGGGGGTAGTTCACACTCCCCTTATCCCAAAATCCTTGGAATTTAAAACCAGAGAAGGGCTTCTCAGATTTTTCTATTTAAAGTTTAAAAGCTCGGAGGAGTTTAAAAGCTCCAGATGAGGTGCAGGGCCCCTCTTTCAACTCCAATTTTTCCAACCTCTCCCCATAAAGCCCCTCTCGGCACTCCAAATTTTGAAATCCGGCCTTTTTTATAAGCTCTTCCACTTCACCCTGACTGAAAAATCGAGCATACCGATAGAATCGGGATTTTTCCCGATTTTTAAAATAAAACTGCCCCAATGGGCTCTCCCTATCCACAAATCCGACCAAAATTACCCCTCCCCTTTTTAACCCTCTCCAACACCGTCGGAGGGTCTCCTCTGGGTTGTCCAAAAAACAGATTGTGGTTACCATTAAAATTCCGTCAAACTCCCCTTCAAATTCCATCTCCTCCCCCCTCATCTCCCACACTTTTACCCCTCTCCTCCGGGCCACCTCTCCGACTGACCGGGCCGGTTCAACCCCCTCTCCAATCCCTAATGGGACCGCAAACCGGCCAGTTCCAACCCCCACCTCCAACACTCTCCCGGTTGGCAACCACTTCCGGACCATCTCCAACTCAAAATTGTAAATCTCCCGGTAATCTTCGAACCATCGATCATACTCCTCCACCCCTTCCAAAAAAGGGAGAATCATTTCAGCCTACTCCCCACCGCCTCGGAAATGGAGGAGAAACCGTCCCGGGCCAACAGTTCCAATAGCCCCCGGTTTATCTCCCCAACTATTCCGGGCCCTTTAAAAATTAGCGGGGTATAGAGCTGGAGGAGGGTCGCACCGTGGGTAATCCGCCGGTAGGCCTCCTCTGGGGAGTCAATTCCCCCTACTGAGACAATTGGGACCTTTCCAAAGGCCACCTTAGCGGTTATTTTTAATACTTCAAAACTCCTCTCCTTCAACGGGGCCCCGGAGATTCCCCCTTTTTTAATTGGGGTATCAATTAGAGAATAGTTGGTGGTGGTATTAGTTACAATAATCCCATCAACCCGATTTTCGAGGGCCCCCTCTACCAATTCCTCAATTTTTGAATTTTCCAAATCGGGGGAGAGTTTTAGTAAAATTGGCTTCTCCGTCAACGGCTTCAACTCCCGGAACAGAAGGGCCACAAAATCCCGATTTAGTAGGTCCCGGAGACCGGGGGTATTGGGGGAAGAGATATTTACAACAAAAAAATCGACCACCCCTCCCAACTTATTCACCAGTACCCGATAATCCTCCACTGCCTCCTCTTCAGGGGTATCTTTATTTTTTCCAATATTGGCTCCGATTGGAATTGTAAAAGGGAGAATTGTCCGAAGGCGGGCCCCTATCGCCTCCACCCCTTCATTATTGAATCCAAAAGCATTTTGAACCGCTTCATATTGGGGAAACCGCCAGACCCGGGGTCGCCGGTTTCCAGATTGGGGTTTTGGGGTAATTGCCCCCACTTCCCCCCACCCAAATCCCAACGCCGGGAAAGCCGGAATAATCCGTCCATTTTTATCGAAGCCGGCGGCAACCCCCACTGGGTTGTAGAAATCCCGGCCCCAGAGCCGTTGGTGGAGGGGAGATTCCGCTACAAAATTCCGTTCCACCATCCAGTTGAAAAGGAGGGGACACCGGCGGGCAGTCCGGAAAATTAATTCCGTTAAATTGTGGGCAATTTCCGGGTCGGTCATATAAATAAAAGGTTTAAAAAACTCAAAAATGGTACCCATTCCCCCCTCCTACCGCTCAATTACTGAGACCCCACTCCGAACAATTTCGAGGGGTTTAAAATGTTTAATCGCCTTTAAAAAGTTATCAATTCGGGCTGGCCGGTCCACTACACTGACAACTATCGTATCCTCCCCTACATTGGAAATACTTCCATTGTAACATCGGGCCAGTGCGTCGATATCGGCCAAATTGTTTTCAATTGAGAATTTGACCATCGCCATCTCTTTCTCGATAAAATTGTCCCCCTCAATCACTTTGTAAACCGGAATCAATTTGTAGAGCTGTTTTACAATCTGTTCAAAAACCCGGGGTTCCCCTTCACTCATAATTGTCATCCGGGAGAGGTCGCTATTGGGAATTGGAGCGACTGTTAGGGAAGTGATATTGTACCCCCGGGCCGCAAACATATTTACAACCCGTGCCAACACCCCATGTTCATTTTCGACAATTACAGAGATTATCTTTTTCATTCCTCATCCTTGAATACTAAGATATTTTTCAGTGGGGAGTTTGGGGGTACCATTGGTAGTACATCTTCCCGCCGGTCCACTTTTACATTGATAAAGGCCACCTTTTTACTTTCTAATGCCCGGTGGAACGCTTCATCAAACTCCTCTTTTCTCTCCACATTGAATCCAATTCCCCCCATACTTTCGGCTAACTTTATAAAATCGGGTTGATGTTCTCCAGAGAGATCTGTTTCACTGAGCCGGTTGTTGTAGAACATTGTTTGCCACTGCCGGACCATTCCCAAATAGTTGTTATTTAAAATTATATTTACCACCGGTAATCGGTACCGGGTCCCAGTTAAAATTTCTTGGATGTTCATCATAATACTCCCATCCCCAGTAAAATTGATTACAATCCTGTCCGGATTGGCTTCTTTTACCCCAAGGGCTGCCGGAAATCCAAACCCCATTGTTCCCAGCCCTCCACTGGTTACCAGTTGCCGGGGGAATGTAAATGGGTAAAATTGGGCCGCCCACATCTGGTGTTGCCCCACATCGGTTGTAATAAAGGCATTTTCCGGGGCCAATTGGCCGGTTCGCTCAATTACCCACTGGGGTTTAATCACCTGACCACTATCCCGGTAGGTCAATGGGTGGAGCTCGTCATATCGGGAGAGGAGTTCCCGCCAATGGTTGTACCGGGTCGGGTCCACCTCCTCCAGTAGGAGTGGGAGCATATCTTCCAAAACCGCTTTTAAATCCCCTACAATCGGGTATTTGGTCTCCACTACTTTACCAATTTGGGAGGGGTCGATATCGATATGGACAATTTCAGCATTTTTTGCAAACTCCTCCAACTTCCCTGTCACCCGATCGTCAAACCGGGCCCCCAATGAGATAATTAAATCGGCCTCAGCCATCCCCATATTTGCGGCAAAGGTGCCGTGCATTCCCACCATTCCCAACAGGTAGGGGCAGTCATACCGAAGAACCCCCCGGCCCATCAGTGTCTCCACCGCTGGGATTTGGGTAATTTTTACCAACTCCCGGATTAATTGGTAACCCCCACTGGCCACAGCCCCTCCCCCGATGTAAAAGAGGGGCCGTTTTGCGTTTTTAATCGCCTCAACTGCCCGTTTAATTGCCCGTTTATTCCCTTTAACCACCGGTCTGTAGGTTTTTAACTGAATCCGGTCTGGGTAGTTAAACTCCCCGGTGGCAGCGGTTACATCCTTTGGAATATCGATATGGATCGGCCCCGGTCTCCCACTCCGGGCTAGGTAGAACGCCTCTTTTAAAATAAAGGGCAACTCTTCGATGCTCTTCACTAAAAAGTTGTGCTTAGTGCAGGGTCGGGTAATCCCCACTGCATCTATCTCCTGAAATGCATCGGTCCCAATTGCTTTTGTCGGAACCTGTCCTGAGATTACCACTAGTGGAACCGAATCGGTGTAGGCGGTTGCTATTCCGGTAACTGCATTGGTGATCCCCGGACCACTGGTTACAAATGCAACTCCAACTTTTCCACTACTCCGGGCATACCCATCGGCGGCGTGAACCGCCCCCTGCTCATGTTTTGTCAAAATATGCTTCAATTTGCCCCGGGCTTTGTAGAGCTCATCGTAGACATTCATAATCGCTCCCCCCGGATATCCAAAAACCACTTCAACCCCTTCCCGGAGTAGGGCTTCAATTACCATTTGTGCACCAGAAATTACCATTCCGACGCCCTTTTTACCGGGGATTATAACAAAGGGAAGGTTGTGTTATGATACCTTCTTAAGACTTCCACCGAAAGGAGGTGAATGTGGGGAAAAAACTCCTCTTTTTTATTGGGTTACTACTACTGCCCCTCTTTGGAACTGAAAGTGTTGTAATTGAAAAGTATGTGGAAAATCGGCCAAAAATTGGGATTACTTTCGATGGGCCAAAACCGGTTCTGGAGATGTTAAAAGTGGATTTAAAAGTGTTGGACCACTTTAACTACACAATCAATATGCCCGGGGAGGTGAATACCCGTTTCGATTTCCAGTTTGACCCAAAAACTTCCAAATTGAAAGTGACCTATATCCGGAATAATCAAATACAGAAAACAATGGTCTACCGGAGTAACGATCCTTCTTTCTACCCCTTCTTAGTCCATAAAGCGGTTTACGATATTAATGAGTACTTTTACCTCCCAAAAGCTGAATTTTTAATCCGGAAAGTCCTCTACTCAATTGTAAAAGCCCCTTTAAAAGCCGATATCTACTTGGCCGACTATTCCCTCACCTATCGAAAACGGATCATTAGCGGGGGGCTGAACATCTTTCCAAAATGGGCCGACGACAATCAAACTACCTTCTTTTTCACAAAAATGGACTATTTGCCCACCCTTTACAAATACAATCTAACAACGGGGCTCCGGGAGAAGATTTTCACCTCCCAAGGGATGTTGGTCGCTTCCGACCGGAAAGGGGATAATCTGCTATTAACAATGGCCCCCAATGGGGCCCCCGATATCTATCTCTACAATATGAAAACCCGGAAACTGAAACGGCTTACTACAAACTCCGCCTCCGATGTCTCCGGTCATTTCTGGGGAGAGAATAAAATTTCATTCATTTCAGATCGGTATGGCCCCCCGTTGGCCTTCTCTAAAGATTTAAAAAATGGAGTAATTCAACGGATTCTCTATCAAGGGAAAAACCAAGTGGGGTTGGATACTTATAAAGAGTATGTGGTGGTCTCCAGTCGGGAGGGGAATAACCCGTACGGGGGGAATACCTTCAACCTCTTTTTAATGAGGGTTGGGAGCCCAGAGTTGAAACGGCTAACTACAAAGGGGTATAATGGATACCCCAATTTCTCAGTGGATGGAAACTCAATTATGTTTATTAAA
>JBDONQ010000048.1:0-1555 GCA_039831255.1 Campylobacterales bacterium | reverse complement strand
TTTTAAAAGTGCCACTGGAATCAGTGTAACCCAGATGTTTTTAAGCTCCCTATACGGTAGTTATTTAAACTACCGGAAAGGAAGTTTAAAAATTGGAGATGGATTGGCACTGGGGATTGGGGGGGGTGTCGGGGGATTGGCCAGTGGGGTACTGGTAAAACTCCTCCCAAATCAGCTATTGGCCCTCCTATTTCTCCTGTTGGTCGCCTTTGCAATCGGCCGATTCTATTTTCAACTGCCGGAAGGGAAGGAGCGGGAATTACCAGCCCCCCTTCTCTTTGGAATCGGATTTTCAGTGGGAATATTGGCAATTAGCGTCGGAGTTGGGGGAGCAATTTTAATTACCCCTATTCTGGTCGGCTTCTTCCGGTATCCATTGAAAAAAAGTGTAAGCCTTTCACTAATGTTCGTAATCTTCTCCGCTGGGGCCGGATTCCTCTCCCGACTCCTATTGGGATTAATAGATTTAAAAATGGGGCTTCCAATAGGGGTGGCCAGTTTAGTGGGAACCTATTTGGGGGTCCACCTATACCACAAAATAGACCAAAAACTCCACAAACGGATTCTGTTGGGGTGGTATTCACTGGTCTTCTTATTGATGGGATACAAACTGTTGAAAGGGGAAGTGTGACTCCAAAACTGCTATTGGAGTTACTGGTAACCGGAGTGGTAGGTCTCAGAATCTACTCCCTTCAGCAGTTTAAAGTCTCTTCAATTGGCGAGAAACTTTTTGCCCTCTACCGACTTAGGTTCTACTCCCGTTGGATTGGGTATCTGGTCCTCTTCTACTCTACAGTGGTGGCCTTTCTGGTTACAGGAATTGGAATTAACTCAATTATCCTCTGGGGGTTCGCCCTTTTCGACACAATTATTATCTATCAATTAATTTTAACCCTCCCCCCCAATTTGGAGGAGGAGAAGGGGGAGTTTTCAAAATTCCTCGCCTCCCGGCTCTCCAACTCCGGAAATATCCCCCCCTCCGAAATAGAAGGGTATCTGGAGAAACCCCGCTCCGCCCTCCTCCTCTATGCCGATGAGCTCCTCCTTTATTTTACCGCAATTTTTATAATCGAATCGGTCACCCCTGCCGGCTAACCCGATTCCCCCTTTTTTGCAGTAAATTTAGTCCATTAAACAAATACAAAATCCCATCTCCCCTTAAAAAAATTAAAGCCAAGTTTTATTCCAAAATTTTTCAAATTTAAAACACTTTCCCAACTCCAAACTACCTGAACCTTCTATAAAGCAAATAGGTGATGTTCATAAAGAATCAAACAGGAAATCAAATAAATCAATAAAAACTCTGTCCCTAGGGAATAACTCTCTGGAACGGGTGGCCGGGGGCCGGTTGTGGCCCGATAATCCAAACCCCCAAACCAGCCAGCCAACCCCAGAATAAACTCCCCCAACTCAAACCCACCACCCCCACTCTCCCTCCACCTCCCCTCCAACCCTCCATCCTCACCCACCGACCCAACCCCCACCACAACCCCAAACCCCAACCCAAACTACCCAACCCCATCTCCCCTTCCCAAACGCATCCAAAAAATCCATC
>JBDONQ010000280.1:0-5600 GCA_039831255.1 Campylobacterales bacterium | reverse complement strand
GGAGATCGACTTCCGCCGTTGTTGACCCTCTCCCCCCTTTTTTTGGTCCCCATGTTCCAGAATTTTTATCTCCCCTTTCCCATCCACCCGGAAGAGGAGAAATTGAACCGGCTTCTCCAACTCTGGAAGTTGAACCTTTTTTAACTCTTCCAGCAACTTTTTCAAAGTTTCCGGGGGGGTTGAATTCTTTAAAACTTCTATCTTTGGGGGATGCCCTTTAACTGGGGAGAGCCGTAACTCTACCTCCCCTTTTTCCAATTTGAACCGCTCCCACACTTTCCCAATCAAATCTTCCACCTTCACCTCTGGGGAAAGGGGCTCCCCGGTAAATTTAACCCTAATTTTAAATGGGGTTGGAAATTTTAACTCTTTCAATTTTCCAATTAGCTCTTTCAACTTCTCCGGGGGTAGATTACTCTGAATCACTTTTCCGTTTAAAACCCCATTGTTGTACTCCAAATCCAGCACTACAAATTCCTCCTCCTCTGTTGGAATACTCTTCCAAACCTGCCGGAGCTTTTTCCCAATTTCCTTTGCCACTTCAGAGGAGAGGGTATCGGGCCGATTGTAGTGGATTTTTACCGGGGCTGGGGGTTGGGGGACACTCTCCCCCAACAGCCCCGCAACTAATACAGCTACTGCCAACCATCTCATCTTCTAAACCCGTAAACTTCCACTTGAATGTGGAAGGTTTTATTGGTGTCCATTGAGAACCCTTTTACCTTCACCAAATCTTTCCGTTTCTCCAAATTGTAGACAAAGTCCACTACATTTTTATACGGACCAGAACCAGTTAAATTAAGGTCCATCCGTTTAAATAGAAACTCATTTCCAGAGAGGCCAATTGTCGCCTTTTTAACAGCTACCTCAGCTTTTTTGGCAATTTTTTTCGCTTTTTTTGCCAATTTTTTCGCTTTTTTCTTCAGTTTGGCCAATTTCCCCTCTTCACTCTGATTCTTCTCCTGAGGGGGGAGATAAATCAGATTTGTCAGCCGTTCAAATTTCAACCCAGTGGCTTGGGTTGTGTCGGCGATAAAATTTAGATACTCCACCCACTTCTCAATTGTAAACTGGAGGGGTTCCAATTGGTCCGCCAGCCCCTTCACATGGCCCCGCTGGGTTCTCAATACCCACTCCACCTGCTTTTTAATTTTTATTTTCCGTTGGGTTGCGGCAATCTCCTGCTTAATTGATGTGATATTTTTTTCAATATCCCGGACCTCTCCAGTCAACTTTTCATACCGTTTAATATTTTGGTCTTTGTAGTTTAAAACCATTGGATAGAGAAAGTAACCGTAAAAAAAGATAATCCCCACTACCACCCCTCCAATAACCCCCCAAACCTCCTCTTTTTTTCGCCCTTTAAAATAGGAGTCCAGTTTGTCTAAAAACTCTTCCCACTCTTTATTCCGACCCTTTACTTTTTTAGCCATCTACTTCCCTTTTTTCTCGGTCAACTGGTAGTTGAGGGGGGTATTGCTATCGGTTACAATTAAAGTGGCAGTGTACCGTTTCCTCTCTGGGTCTTTTGCAATTTCAGGGGTAAAAACATTAAACCCAGCGTTTCGGAGCTCCTGGATTAAATTGGGGATATTAAATCGGGTTGCCGCATAAACCGATAAGTTGTACTCCCCTTTTTCCATTGAAATATTCTCCAAATAGACTTGAGTTTTATTCATATAGTAGGCCAAATCGGTTAAGTTGACCGAAACCGGGATATCTTTCATTTTAAATTTGTAAACCGCCTCAATTAGAGCTGTATTAATATCTATTTCGCTATTGTATTTCTCAATTAATGAGAGGATGTGCTCCAACTCCTTTTTCACTTTATCCAACTGATTTTTTGCAATATTCTGTTTGGATAGGAGTTGATACTTCTCACTATTAACCTGGTCAGCCCTAAACCCGTAAAAGAACCCGATTCCCCATAAAATTGCCAATGGAATACTCATTAAAATTACCGTTGCAACACTGGCCCCTATCAATTGACCGCTGGGGCGGAAGAAGAGGGTCGGTTTCCGAAGGTAGAGGGAGAAGTTGTAGGTTAAATCCCCCTCTTTGTAGGCGTAGTGGGTCTCCACCATTGCCAAAAATAGGAACGGTTCTACTTTTAACCGGTCCAAATTGTACTTTTGGTAGAACTCAAAACTGTCCACCATCCCCACATTGGCTATCTGTCTCTTCATATACTCTTCAATCCCCCGGACTGATCCGTATCGGGTGGTGATAAAAATCCGCTCAATTTCTGGAATATTGTAGTTATTGACCACATCTGCGACAGTGTTTTCAATAATTCCAGCCAACTTTCCAAAGGCCTCATCCATCTTTTTGTAGACAAGTTTCTCCGGTCCAAAATATTTCTTCGGGTCTAGCCCCTTCTTCTCTAGCAATTTTTGGAAAATATCCCGGTTGTAGCCGGCGATATTCAGTTTCCCCACCTCTTCATAAATATCATTCAATCCCTCGCTAAGGGTTTTAATTGTCAGCAACTCCCGTCCGGCATAAAAGGCCATAAAAGTTTTATCCTCCAAAACTACTACAAAGGCGTCGTTGGCCTCTTGGAGAATCTCATTGTAGAGGGAGGCAAAGGAGAAGGCGGGGAAGGAGAGGTAGTCGATATATCCGGCATCCTCCAAAATATCTTTATACTCCATCTCAATAAATGTAACCGGGACAATTACACTCTCAACCCCCACCTTTTTCTCATTTTTTAAATGGGGCACCAGTTTGTATTTAATTATATACTCTTCAGTCTCGTCAATCCCAGCATTCCCGTAAACCTCGGTCTCCACCATTCCCCGGATTTCAGATTCGTCCTCCGCCTTTTCAATCGCCCCTTTATCCAATTCGAAGCTATAGAATATCGCCTTTTCCAGCGGAATGTAGCTACAGAGGAGGGGTTCTCCCCGGAATGTGTGTCCCCGGTAAATCCGGATTACTTTACTATCGAAGTGGAGAATATACTTCTCCAGCCCCCGGACCCCGATTACATGCTCAATATTATAGTCATACTTTTTTAAATACCGCTGGAACTTTTCCGGGACCCAATCTTTCCAGCTCTTCTTCTCTTTCCCCTTCTTCCGGAGTTGAGCTAAATTTTTTCCCAGCTTTTTCACCATCATCGGTCAACCTCGTACCCCAATTCTAATAACCGCTTCCGATTTTTGGTCCACTTCGGAATTACTTTCACATAGAGTTCCAAATAGATTTTTTTCCCACTGAACTGCTCCAATAGTTGCCGGGCGTAGGTTCCAATCTCTTTAATTTTCCGCCCCTTTTGACCGATTATAATCCCCTTTTGGGAGGGTCGTTCTGCAATAATTGTCGCAAAAACCCGGTCCAAATTGGGAAGCTCTTCAATTTTTTCAATCACTACGTCGGTCTCGTATGGGAGTTCATCCCCCAACTTCTCAAAGAGGGCCTCCCGGATTAACTCTTTATAAATGTCCCGAATATGGTCAATGGAAATCCACTCCGGGTCGTAGTAGTAGGGGTGTTCTGGAAGGTGCTCCACAATTTTGTCCAGTAGCTCCTCTTTTCCAATTCCAGTTACCGCACTAATTGGAACCACCTCCACCTCCCGGTTCAGTTGCCGATACTCCTCAATTTTCTGGTCCACTTCCCCTTTTGAGACCAAATCTATTTTCGTTAAAACCAATAAATGGGGAATCTCCTTCCGATTCAATTCCAAAAACCACTGGTATCCTGAAAGGTCATCCCGGATATCGGCTAAAAAGAGGAGAAGGTCGCTATCTTTAAAAACCCGTAACGCTTCCTGCAACATAAACCGGTTTAAAAGTTTCTCTTTTTCGTGGAGCCCCGGGGTATCCACCAAAATTATCTGGTGCCCCTTCCACATTACAATCCCAGTTACCCTTTTTCGACTGGCGTTGGCTTTTTGGGAGACTAGTGCAATTTTCTCCCCCAACAACCAGTTTAAAAGGGTCGATTTTCCAGCGTTGGGTTTCCCAACTACCCCTACAAACCCGGCTTTTGTCATCTCAGGGAACTCCTTTTACCAATAGGAATTTCTATGTTCCAATAAATGAATTAATTTTGGATTAATTGATGCAAGTTTACCAAAATCGGAAATTCCAGAAAACTTCACTTTAGAGGAAAGGAGAAGGGGGGAGGGGTTAGCTGGCCAACTCCTCCCGGAAATCGGCTTTAAAGTCTCCGGAGATAACTTTTAAATTGAACTGCTGGGTTAGGAAATTGTAAATCTCCTCATTTAAAAATTGGGGAGCCCTTGGACCGATGTAGATATCTTTAATTCCCAAACTTAAGAGGGCCAATAGAATAATAATCGCCTTCTGCTCCATCCACATCAATGCGATTGAAACCGGCAATTGGTTGATATCTTCAATCCCCAACGCCTTTGCAACCGCCAATGCGATGTGGACCGCCCCATTGGAGTCGTTACACTGGCCCAAATCGATATACCGGGGGATATCTGTTCCGGGGATTGTTCCAAAATCAACATCGTTAAACCGGAACTTTCCGCAACTGGAGGTGATAATTAAGTGGTCCTTTGGAACCGCCAACGCCAATTCCCGGAAATAGTTTCGACCCCGGCCCGGGGCATCACACCCGGCAATTACCCAGACCCGTTTCAACTTTCCACCTTTAATCGCGTCCAGCACTTTTCCCCCAAATACTTCCAACACAGTTTTGTAGTGGTGGCCAGTTACCACTTTTTCATCACTCTCAAATCCAGTAATATCGGGGAGCTGGAGGGTATGGTCAATTAACGGGTCAAAATTGTCATTTTCAATCTTTTTCGCCCCTTCCACCCCGACAATTTTATAGGTGTAGAGCCGGTCAATGTAGTTTTTAACTTTTGGGGATTTCTCTGGCGGGACGATGCAGTTGGTATTTACAACGCAGGTTCCGTTCCATTTGGAGAAGATATCTGGCTGATCGTACCAAGCCTTCCCGATATTCCCTTTTAACCCTTTATACTTCCGGAGGTGGGGATAGCCGTGGGCCGGCAACATCTCCGAATGGGTGTAAACCCCGATTTTATCGGAGAGCCCCCGCTCCTCAATCCGCTTTAACAACTTCTCCAACATATCCAGATTATGACCGGAGACCAGAATCCCTTTTCCAGAAGCCCGGTTTTGGGAAACCTCAACCGGAGTTGGAATCCCCAACTGTTTAGTGTGGAGGTCGCTGAGAAGGTCCATCACCTTTACCCCAGCCCTCCCCAATTTCATCAGTTGGGAGATATGCTCCTCAAAATTGAAATTGACATTGGTGAGAGTGAAGTAGAGGGTCTCCGCCATTACATCGTCAACCTCCAGTAACCGGTCCATCTCTTCCCGATTTTCCGGGTCTATCAACTCCCGGGCGTGCTCCCGGTAAGCGGCCAATCCCCGCAAGCCGTAAGTTAAAGTATCCTGCAACCGGGCCTTTGTAGCATCCTTTCCACAAACCCCTTTACTCTCCCCGTGGGCTCCACACCCGTTGGGGGCACTCATCTCACACTGCCAGCACAAAAATGGTAAATTGCACTCCATCTCTTCTCCTTTCTAAAAATTTTCCCAATTCTACTTTTCCGAAATTTCGGAACATTGACCCGGGTCAACCCCCTATTTAGC
>JBDONQ010000236.1:0-1561 GCA_039831255.1 Campylobacterales bacterium | reverse complement strand
ACCCCCGCCTCTTTTGTGTATTTATCGATAATCTCCTCCAACGCTTTATCGGAGATAGAGACCTCACTCTTCTTCAATGAGTGTTTCTCCCGCTCTTGGGGGATTAAGTACTGTTTTGCAATTTGCAATTTTTCGTAAGGGGTATAGCTATCGATAAAAATTAACTCCATCCGGTCCCGGAGGGGCCCCGGAATTGTGCTGGGATTATTGGCGGTGGCGATAAAGAGGACTTTACTCAAGTCAAGGTCAAAATTGAGATAGAGGTCCCGGAATTTGGAGTTCTGTTCCGGATCCAAAATCTCCAACAAAACTGCAGTTGGGTCTCCTTTGTACCGGGCAATTTTATCCACCTCATCCAGCACAATTACCGGGTTCATCTGCTGGGCATTTATCAACCCTTGGGCAATCCGCCCGGGCATTGACCCGATGTAGGTCCGCCGGTGGCCCCGGAGTTCGTTCACATCCTCCAACCCCCCCAGTGCAATCCGGACCAGCTCCCGGTCCAACGCCTTTGCAATTGAGTTGGCCAAACTGGTCTTCCCAACTCCGGGGGGGCCGACAAAACAGAGAATTGCCCCATTAAACTCCCGCCCCCGCTTCTCCGCCAACTCTTTTGCGGCGAAATACTCAATAATCCGCTCTTTTGGCTTTTTTAATCCGTAGTGGTCCCGGTCTAGCCTCCCTTTTAACTCCCCAATTGAGAATCCCTCTTTTGCATACTTTCCAAAGGGAATCTCCAGTGCCCACTCAATATAGTTTTGGGTAACAGTCGCTTCGGCCATATCAGGGTGCATCCGTTGAAGTCGCTCAATCTGTTTTTTAATCTCTTTATAGGCGGAAGGGGGCATATTGGGTCTCAACTCCTCCAATTTTTGGAGATACTCTTCAATCTCCTCTTCCAACTCATTGGTGACCCCCAACTCTTTTTGAATTAACTTCATCTGTTGCCGGAGGATATGCTCCCGATTGGCCTCCTGCAACTCCTCCATCACTTTCCGGGAGAGCTCATTCCGGATTTTAAAAGTTTCAATCTCCTCTTTTAAATACTTTAGCAGTTTAATTAACCGGTTCCGGACCTCCCGTTCTTTGAAGAGTTGATACCCTTTCTCCAGAGGAAGTTTAAGGGAGGAGGCGATAATATCCACCACTTTATCCGGGGGATTGGAGTCGACAACTTTTATAAAATCCTTTGGAAAGTGGCTGTTATACTTCCCATACTCTTTTAACGCCCCTTTTAACTGCTCCAGTAAAATTTCAATCTCCTCCCGATTTCCCTCAGTTGGTTCCAGTTTCTCCACAACCCCCCAATTCTCTTCCAACTCTTGAATTACCCCCCGGGCCAACCCTTGAAAGAGGATTTTTACTTTCCCCTCCTCCAACTGAACTTTCCGGATAATTGTTCCAATTGTCCCAACCTCCCCTTTCTCCGGTTTCACAGTTACAAAGATTGGAAGGTTCTGTTCCATTGCCTCCCGGAGGGCCTCAATATCCCGTTTCCGCTCCAAAAAAATTGGGACAATCATAAATGGATAGACTAAATCGTTTACCTCTATAATTGGCA
>JBDONQ010000052.1:0-1562 GCA_039831255.1 Campylobacterales bacterium | reverse complement strand
GTTCGGTAGTCAAAGCCGTAGCGGGCATCGGTATACCCAATCTCCCGGATTACCTCCCGGGCAATATCCTGCATTGGGGCGTAGGTAGTGGTCTTCAACTCCCCTGCAATTATGCAGTATCCGTTACTCAATAGGGTTTCACAAGCCACTTTTGCATTTTTGTCCCGTTCAATTATGTAGTCCAAAATTGCGTCGCTAATCTGGTCGGCCATTTTGTCGGGGTGCCCTTCGGTGACCGACTCGCTGGTAAATAGAAATTCTCTCATTGAGCTAACTCCTTTTTTCCCGCAATTGTAGCCAAAACCTTTTCTGGTGGAGTTGGGAGAGGAGGGGGAGGAGTAGTGGGAGGGAGATTGAGGGGCGCTCCCCAATCCCGGGGTGGGGGAGGGTGAGGGTTGGGGTGGAGAGGGTAGCTTTTCCAAAAAGAAGGAGGTCTAAATCCAATGTTCTGGGCCCATTTTTAAAAAGCCGTTTCCGGCCAAAGCGGATTTCAATTGAGAGGAGGAGGGGGAGGAGCTGGGAAGGGGGGAGGGGGGTTTTAATTAGAAGAAGCCCGTTCCAAAAATAGGGTTGATTTAAATATCCAAAGGGGGGGTTTCGGTAGAGGGGGGAGGCCCAGAGGGGGGTAATCTTCCGATGGGTTTGGAAGTACCGGTAGAGGAGGTGGAACCGGTGTGGACAGTTTCCTAGATTGCACCCAACCCCGATTAACGCAACTTTTGGAGGCAGTTGGAAAGGGGGAAGGGGGGGAAGGGAGGTAAGCAGGTCTGGAAAGTGCCGGACCCGTTTAATCGAAGGAGTGTAGAGGAGATGAAGAAGTAGTTCCCGAGGAAGCCACTTTTTGAACGGGAATGGGAGGGCTCCCCACTCTTTAAATCGGATAAACCTCAGCTAAAACCCCCATTTCCTAAGGATTTTTTGCCCTTCTGGGGAAAGGAGATAGTTGATAAAAGTTTTAGCCGCTTCAAATTTTGCGGTCCGCTGTTCCAGTGTCAGCTTTTGAGGAAGCATCATATCGGGGTTTGGGTTAATTGCGGCCACAATTGTGGGGGGGGTGTAGTATTGGGTGGGGATAAAAAAAGCGTTCAATTTGTAGAAACCGTACCTTTTCCATTTACTATAAGCAAACCAGCTAACCCCCGCGTCGATATCCGTCTGATATTTGACACTTTTTACAATATCCATCGCTGAATAGGGAAACATTGAACACTTTTTGTAGAGCTCTTGAACCACTTTCCCATTTTTGAAGTAGTTGTAAAAGGCGTAAGCAGCCAACGGCCCCAGTGGGTTCTGATTGGCGGGGAGAAGGATTTTCTGCTGATTTACGATGTTTTGGAGAGTAACAGGGGGTTTTTTCCGGGAATAGATTGCGATATACCCTTTCCCAATTGGGGTGATATACTGGAACTGCTCTTTGTGGGGGACCAGCTGGGAGTAGAGGGTGATTACAATATCTTCATCCCTTGGCCAAGTGTAAATTTTCTTCTGAAGGGCGAAGTAGTTGAGGTTTCGGAGTATTAGGAGGTGGATGTTTGGGTATTTAGCTTCAAATTTGGGTTTAA
>JBDONQ010000101.1:0-1585 GCA_039831255.1 Campylobacterales bacterium | reverse complement strand
TTCAACGGCGACACCGGAAAGAGCAACTCCTCCAACGGCACCCCAAATTTTTAACCCTTCCCCCGGTAATTCGCCAGTGGATTTTGGAATCCCCTTCCAATCAGCTCTTCCTCCAAAACCGGGTGGAAGAGATTTTGAGAATTGGGGAGTGGTTGGCAGAACTCCGAAAAAAGGGGGACCCCTACGACTACCGGATTGTTACTGAAAAGATTTTAGAGGTGGAGATTTTGAAGAGGGAGGGGTTCAATTTCTCAATTGGGTGGTTTATCGATAAACTCTATCGATTCAATTTAAAACATTTGAGTATCTATCGCTTGGGGCAGTTTAAATATTTCCGGTTGGAGTTTGATGAGGGGGAGGGGGATTACTTCCTCTACGATATCCAACTGGCAATTGAAGAGGGGTTTAAAGGGTTTAGGCCGTTGGAACACCGGGTCCAATTCCCCCCTGAAAGTTTGGAGGTGGATTGCGACTACTCCCTCAATTATGGGGTCCTTCGGGTGGAGATAAAGGATCAAAAAGGGATTGTTTCCACAATTCTCCAAGAGTTTGACCGATACCGGATTTGGGTGGAGGATTTAAAAATCTCCACAAGCCGGGGAGTTGCTTCAGACCTGTTTATCTTCTCAAAAGAAGGGGGGAGTTGTTCCAAAATCCCCAACTTGCTCTACCAACTCACAAAAGACCCTAAAATTCTTAAAAAAGGGGAGGGGTAAATTCCCGCTACTTCCCCTTCTCTGTTGTTAGAGACTTTTTTTTAATTGAGATACTCCCCACCCCTAAACCACGGCAATCCTAACTGCTAACCCAGTTCTCAACGGATTCTAGCTTTAAAAGGAGCATTACTTACAAATAGCCACTCTTACACCATCTATCCAAAGATTGATGTCCCGACTTTATCAAATCCCTTATCCCTTATATCCCTATCGATAAATCCGAAGGCTTTCCGGCGGTTTTTAGTAATCTCCTCACAACTACCCAAATTTTTGAGAATAGAAAGGAACCCTCCTCTCCCCTCCCTTTCAATCTATTTTCCTAGGTTTCCCTCCCTACCTCTCGTTTCACAGTTTTTTAATCCAATTTATAACTTTACCCCTCTACCAATAGAAGGTGTTTTCGGATAGAGATAAGGAACTTCCCATTATTGACCTGTTCGCCCCTTCTATTCAATTCCCTAGTCTCTACCTTCCCCCCCTTTCTCAAAAATCACTTGGTGGAGTTGTTCTCGAATTGGAAGGGGACTCTTCTCCACTTCTCCCCCCCATCCATGCCATCCCGGAAAGATGGAACTCAAAATAATTAATAAAAGGGTAATCCCTACGACTACTAAAACTCCTCCCCGCAGGAGGGTTAAACTCCTCTCTACTGGATTCAACTGTTGCAACGAATTTATAAAGGTTTTCAGTGCTGGAAACCTCTCTCCAATCCATTTCCCTATCTCCATTGACCCCCCTTTTTCTCAATTTTCCAACCCCAATCTAAGAGTGGATGTTTCTAATTATACCAACTCCCTCCTATTAACTTTGAAAATTTAGTAATCCCCACCGAAGCCATCGCTCTTTAAAGTGGTAATGATTTGTTAAAA
>JBDONQ010000041.1:0-5720 GCA_039831255.1 Campylobacterales bacterium | reverse complement strand
ACTCTATAAATCCTTTTCATCCCCCCGGAGGGGATGGAATAAGTAGATTATTTAGCCAAATTCACGAAGAGCTCCTTTTCATTCTTACGATTGGGGGGAGATAAATTTGATACTCCGTTGGCAATTGTTTTGCAAAACCAAGGAAAGGGGGATAGCCAGGTTCCTAAGGGACGATTACCAAGTTGCGAGGAGAGAGAGAATAACCCGGAGACCCTGTGGAGTTGGGTTAAAAGAGCTCCGGCGGAGGGGGAAGCTCCAAATTATTTTCCGTTGGTAAAAAGTTTGGGTAGTTTATCCATTTTCTCCCCCTCCAATCGGAGATTCTCTCTAAACAGCCGTTCCTTTTTTTATTTCCCCCTACTTTTCCGGGGGAATGGATTATCTATTTTTTAAACCTTCTCCAATTGGGAGTTGATTATTGGTTTGTAATTTGGAGACTCTCCCTTCTGTTCAATTAATGGACGAGAACAAAATCCCCTCCCTTTCCACTTCAGGTTTAGGGAGGGAAGAGAGTTTAAAAGCTAAAGGACCGGTTAAATTTGGATAATTTTAATCACTCCCCCTTTCTTCAGCTCCAATAGGGCTTCCCCCTCTTTCACCCCGTGGAGAAGCTCCTCCAGTTGGGAGATGGAGTGGATTTCAACCCACCCGTGGCTTTTAATTGTCTTCACCCGGACAATTTTGTCTCCCTCTTCAGCCCCCATTACCGCCAAGTAGCTGTTGGGGGCTAGTTTGGAGATTACTACCCGGTCCCCCTCCTGCCGGAGTTGAACTCCTCGGAGGGTGGGAATCCCTTTCAATTGGGCCACCTCCGGTTGATATTCTCCCAACTTTGCAGTTAAAGTTAAAAATTTACCATCCCGATACACTTTCAATTGAACCTCCTCCCCTTTCCCAGTAAATGCAATTAAATTCCGGAGTTGGGCCCCATTTTTAACCGGTTTTCCATTTACTTCTACAATAATATCCCCGGGTTTAATCCCAGCCTTTTCAGCTGCGGACCCTTTCATTACAGAGCTAACCAGCACCCCATGGTCAATTCCGTAGAGGGCCTTTTTAGTTGGGTCAATATTTGTAATTTCAACCCCCAAAAAGCCCCGGACCACCTTTCCAGTTTTAATTAAAGAGGTAACTACATATTTCACCATATTGCTGGGAATCGCAAACCCAATCCCATTATTTCCTCCACTTTTACTCAAAATTGCAGTATTAATCCCGACCAACCGCCCTTTTAAATCGACCAATGCCCCTCCACTATTCCCGGGGTTAATTGGGGCGTCGGTCTGGATGTAGTTCTCATACTCATTAATCCCTAACGAGTTCCGGTTAATTCCACTGACAATCCCCATTGTTACCGACTCTCCGAGCCCAAAGGGGTTCCCTACCGCCAACACTATATCCCCTACTTTCAACTGGGAAGAGTCGGCAAAAGTGATTGGAGTTAACCCTTTCGCATCCACTTTTAAAACTGCCAAATCGGTCTCCGGGTCACTTCCGACCAATTTTCCTTTCAATCGCCGACCATCGGAGAGCCGGACCCAAATCTCGGTCGCCCCGGCCACCACATGGTTATTGGTGACAATATACCCGTCACTACTGATAATTACACCACTTCCCAATGCCCGAATCTGCTCCCGCCGGGGTAGAAGGGGGGGGGCTCCAAAAAAGTGCCGGAAGAAGGGATCCTCAAAAAAGTGTCTCATTTGGGGGGGAATTTGGGCTTTTACCACTTTTGTGGTGGAGATATTGACCACCGACGGGACCACTTTTTCAACAATTGAGGAAAAGGAAGCAAATTTTCCCCCTACCAATGGAGATGTCCGGGAAAGTGGAGTCGGGTCCTCTTTCAATTTTAGTTCCCCTCCGGAGAGGAGGGAGAGGGCGAGTACTGCTGTTAAAAAGGGCCCCTTTTTTACCATTTTTTAGCTCCTTTTCTGGAAATTTGACTCAAAATTCTTCAATTATACTCTCTTCTCCTGTCCGGTTAGTAATCGGTAGATGTTTCCCCGGTGTTTGTAGAGCACCACTGCGACAATAATCCAGATTGGTGCGTAGGAGTCAATGGGCAGGGTGGGGTAGAGGAGGTAGAGGGAGAGGACCCCCCCTGCCAATCCGGAGAGGGAGGCCAGGGAAGAAATTCGGGTTACCTTTGCTACGAGGGCCCAGATAAAAATTCCCATTAAAACTGCCCCCGGAATAAGGGGGGTTAATACTCCAACTGTAGTTGCAACCCCCTTTCCCCCTTCAAATTTTAGAAAAGGGCTAAAGCAGTGGCCCAAAACCCCCAATACCGCCATCCCCCATAAAATTGCTGGGCAGACCCCCAATAGCTGGGCCACTAAAATTGGGAGAGCCCCTTTTAACGCATCCAACCCCAGTGTTGCAGCAGCTAAAATTTTAGCTTTCTTCGGATTCTGTTCCTTTAAGGCCCGGAGGACATTGGTAGCCCCAATATTTCCACTCCCTATTTTTTTAATATCCACCCCCCCAAAGTAGCGGGCCAGTAGATATCCAAACGGGATACCTCCGACGGTAAAGGCGACAAAATACCAGATAAAAGCCTCTTTTACCCCAAATAACTTGAAAAATAGGGCAATAAATAGGAAATAGCCTACTGTATAGGAGAGGGACATCAACTCCTCCTGTCTCTGTTGAATTGAATTTGGAATTCCAATTATAACACCGGTTCCAATTTTTAGCTCTTTAACTTGACTTCTGGAGAGGGACCCCCTCCACCGGAGGGGGAAAGGGCAGGAAATGTCCGGTTTAAAAAAGTGAGAAGGGAGAAAGGGGATTGGGGGGATTTGGGATTACAATTGGGAAGATAGAATTAAAAAAGGGAATGTGTTTAGAGAGAAGGAGTAGGGATGGGAAATAAAAACCCATTTTTTAATTTTAAAAAGGGGAGGGAGCAGGAGAGGTTAAAAAAGGTAGTTTTAAAAAATCGGGAGAGGGGGATTCAGATGGAGGTGGTTGGAAGTTGGAGGGGGAGATTGGGGGTTCCCTTTCCAACTGGGGAGAAGGGGGAGTGGGGGTTGGAGTTGTATTTTTTAAACTCCACTGGGGAGAAGGTGGTGGAAACTCTCCCCTTTCCCTTTTTTTTGGAGTTTTTAAAAGGGAGGAAAGGGAGGCCAGAGTGGTGGGATGAGCTGATGAGTATTTTGGATTTTGAAACTTCCCCGGAAAATCTGTTTTTTAACTGGAAAATTCCTGAATTGATAGAGTTCCAAGATTTAACCGATTGGGATTTTAATAACTTTTCCCCAATCCCGTCGACCCTATTGAGAGAGAGGGGGCTCTGGATTGGAAGTGGGTATCGGTTCCTTGAATTTCAGCTGGAGCGGGAACTTGTCTCCTCAATCCCCAGATTGAGAATTACCGGAATTGAGAATGGGACTCCAGAGGAGTATTTGGGCTCCCTTCCCCCCCATCTTGGATTTATCGGGAGGGTTGGGGGGCAACCGAAGGAGGGGGAGAAGGGGTACTACACAATTTTACTGGATACAAATCAGTTTCTCCCCCTTTTTGAGAAGTTTCCAAAAAATAAGCAGTTCTCAATTGAAGGGCAGTTGGAGATAGATTTAAAAGATGGGTTAACCCCAGAGTTAAATGGGGAGGTGGAGGGGATACTTCTCTCCTATCCAATCTCTTTTACACTGGTCAATCCAGTCCACAGGGAGTATTTCCAACCGACTCGGGTTGCAATCGACTTTGGAACCTCCTCCACCTGCGTTGCAGTGGGGGATCAACTAATCCCCTTTAGCGACCACGGAGAGAGAGTGGAAGACTATGAAAATATGACCGCAATTACAATCTACAGTTGGAAAAATATCTGGAACCGGTGGAAACCGGAAAATCTCTATCCCCCCCATTTCACCCGGAATAAAAAAGAGATTGGGACAATTGTGGACCGATCCAAAGGGGAGGAGCAGATTTACCACTATGACTACGGCAACCGAATCCGGAAAGAGCTCTCCTACTGCCCCTATCCGGAGGTGGTAAAGGCGACAATTGAGCAGATAAAACTTCTCCCCCGGCGGTTAAAAGAGGAGGAGATTCGGATTGAACCCTTCGACCGGGATTTTAAAAAACTTATCTACTTAACAGACAAAATAGAGGAGGAGGGGGAGGAACGGTTGAACCCAATCTACCTCTACGGCTATTTAATTGGCCGGGCGGTAAATCGGCAGATTGGGGAGAAACTCTACACTAACTACATTCTCACAATGCCGATTCTCTTTTCAAACGAGATGCAGGAGATATTGCGGGTCAATTTGGAAGGGGGGATCCGCCGGGCCCTCCCAAAACCCATCCAATCGAAACTGAAGGTCCAGATAAGATATCCGGAACCGGTAGCCCTAATTGGGGCTGGGATAGGGATTGGGGCGATAGAGGGGGAGGTGGTCCCCTTTGGAATTTTCGATTTTGGAGGGGGGACTCTGGATTATGTGGCGGGGATTTACCGGACAATTTTAACCCCGGAAGAGGAGGAGGAGTTTTACGAAGTGGTGGAGTTGTTTGGAGCTGGGGGGGTGGAGATGGGGGGAGAGAAGTTGATTGAGAGATTGGCCTACCAAATTTATGATCTCCACCGGGAGGAGATGGAAAAGTTGGAGATTCCAATTTACGTCCCGGAGGGGGAGCGGAACTTGGAGGGGTTCCCAGAGCGGTTGCTGGGAAGGGGACATCTCCACCGGATGAACCTTCAAATTTTAGTAGAAGAGGTAGCCCGAAAATTTTTTGAAAATGGGATTGAGCCGGTGGATTTAAAAATCTCCCTCTTCCCAATTTCCGACCCAAGTCGGGGGGTGGAGGTATCCCTTCCAAAATTGAAAGAACCGATTGCGCTAGAGAGATTGGAAGGGTGGTTAAGAGGGAGGTTAGGGGAGTTAGTTGAGGGATTTAACCACTTTTTAAAAGGGCAATTGAAGGAGTTTGAGAGACGGATTCTCCAATTGAAACGGCAAAAAAGGGATATTGAGTTTGAAAAAGTGGTAGTTTTAAAGGCCGGGAACGCTTCTAAAAATGAGTTGGTGTCCCAGTTGTTGGAAGAACAATTTTCTGGGAAGATGTGGAAACTACAGGAGATTTTTGATGAAGAGATGGGGATTACCCCAAAAAATGGGGTTGCAAAAGGGGCCAATTTGCTGGAGTCGGTAAAAGTAGTCCAGAGGTTTAAAGGGAGGGGGCAGTTCCAATTTCAGTTGAACATCTGGAATTGGAAGGCGTTGATGAACAAGAAAGAGAAAAAACCGATAATCTCCCAAGGACGGGACAACTCTTTCCCATTCCAATGGCTCGGATTTATTTCGAAGGGGGAGAGGACTATTCGGATATTCTACTCCCAAACCTTGGCGGTGAAAGGGATAAGGGATCCAGCTTTGAAACAGATGGAGTTTTCAATTCCGGAACAGACAGGGAAAGGGTTCTCCCTCTGGGGGAAACCGGCTGGGGAGTATCTATTGGAGTGTAAATTGGGGGATAAAACGAAAGTCAATTTGGGGAACCCCTCTTTTTATATCGATTTAAAAAAAGGGATGGTTATTTCGAAATTGGACTGAAAGGAGAAAAGTGATGGGTCATAGTTGGAGAGATGGAAAAGAGGATAATTTGGAGGAGAGATTGGCGAGGTTGGAAAATGAAGTGGAGAGGCTTTCAAAACTGAAACCCATTGCGGAGGCGGAGGGGATTCAGCGGTTAGTTGAGTTGATGGAGATGTT
>JBDONQ010000008.1:0-5726 GCA_039831255.1 Campylobacterales bacterium | reverse complement strand
GGCGGTATATGCAGGAGTTCCACTTTATCCACCACAAGCGACCAAAAATGAATCACGGAGTCACTACCGATATTTGGGATCGGGTTTTTGGAACCTATTATCAGTGGAAACCGGAGGAGTTGAAGGGAATTGAAAAATTGAAAAGGGTAGAGCCGGAAAAGGGAATTTTAGCCCGATTCTTCTCTTAATTTTGAAAAGGTAAAGGGAGAGGAAAGTAGAGGGGAGCCCTGATAAAAAGGGAGTCCAACTACCCCCAATTACAATTTCCCGATTCTCTCTTCTCCTTTCGAAAAACTCTTTCTCAATCTTTCCTCCAGTCTCCACCCCCATTTCCAAAAGAGTATCAAAAAAGGGGACCAACTCCAATTTGTGGATAGAGAGAGCGGTTTCCCCGTTTTCAGACCCTCTCATTAAAGGAAAATCCCATAGGGCTGGCTTTTTAAGGAATTTTTAATCTCTCCCAACTCAGGTTAGAGAAGGGAGGTTAAAAGCTCCCGAAGTTCCCGATAAACTTGGTTAAAATCGGCGGAATAGACCCGGGTATTAAAAATAGTTGTCATCATATTGGTATCCCGGTCAAACCGGGGCACCAGATGGAGATGGATATGGTCTGGAATTCCAGCCCCTCCTGTCCACCCCAAATTCCACCCCAGATTGACCCCTTTCGCTCCCCATCTCTCCAACAGCTCAACCCCAATTTGGGAGTAACGGGTAATTTCCCACAGCTCCGCTTCCCCCAGCTGTTGATATTTTCCAATATGTTGGGCTGGAATAATCATAAAATGGCCCGGATTGTACGGAAATCGGTTCATTACCCAAAAGGAGTATCTCCCCCGGTGAAGGACCCAATTCTCCAAATCCTCCTCCGGATGGTTCCAAATCCAGCAAAAAGGGCACCCCTCCACCCCTTTTTTGTGGTATTCCCGTCTCCAAGGGGCGTATAGATACTCCATTTTTACTCCTCCTTTCCAACTCTCCAGTTGGGGGGTATCTGTTGGAGAGTCTCAATTAAGACCCTTTTCTCCCCCTGTAGCCGGTACCGGATTCCAAAAATTGTGTACTCCCGCTCCAACTGAAGAAGGCTCTCCGGGGGAATTTTTGCCAACTTCTCCTCAAATTGGGGGATAAATTGGAAGAAAATCTCCACCTCCTCCACCACTGGAAAGTAGTATCGGGTAAACTCCCCCCTCTCTATTCCCCGGAGGGTTGCCTCCCTGTAGGCCCGGGCCAACCCCCCTCTCCCCAGTAGAACCCCCCCAAAATACCGGACTACAACCACCCCCACCTCAAAAATTCCTCGGCTCTCTAATAACTGCAAAATTGGTCTCTTTCCGGTCCCAGCCGGTTCCCGGTCATTGCTTCCCCCCTCCCGGAGAACCCCATTTTCAAAGTAGCGATATCCAGTCACAAAATGGGACCCGTGTCGGTGGAGTCTCTTCAACTCCTCCAACCTGCTGTAAAAGTGGGGCCACGGAATTAAATAGCTGTAGAATTTTGACTTCTCCACTTCCAAAAATCCCCGACTCTCCCGGACTGGCCGAATCACCAGAGTTCCTTAGTCCTATTTTGAAATTTAATCCGTTCAATTTGGGAGTTCCACCACCGCTGTTCCGCTTGGAGAGTGTAGTAGTACTTCAAATCCCGGTCTATCTGGACTGAAAGGAGATAGATTTGGTTTCCAATGTAGATTTTCCAAAGACTCAGGAGAAAAATCCCCAACAGTAACCCAATTCTAATTATTAAAATCACCCCAGCACCTCCCGATAGAGTTGAGCCACCTCCTCCCGGGGGAGAAATTGGTCCAAAAAGAGCTCCATTGCTAACACCCCTTGGTAGACCAGCATCTCCCGGCCGTCTTGGGTCTCCAACCCTTTCCGGCGGGCCAATTTTAAAAAGGGGGTCACTTTCCCGTAAATCGCATCTACCCCATACCGGGCTCCCTCCAAAATCTCCTCCAACAATCCCTCAGGGGCTGGAAGGGAGTTGTCGATTAACCCGGCTGAGGTGGTATTTACAACCAATTGATACTCCCGCTTCAGTTTAAACTCCTCCCAACTGTAGCAAGGAATCCCTTTATCCCGAAAGAATTGAAGTCGCCCCTTACTCCGGTTCAACACCACCACCTCAGCCCCATTTCGGGCCAACGCCACTGCCACAGCCCGGGCAGTTCCCCCGCCCCCCAAAATTAGGGCTTGTTGAAACTGGAACCCCTTTACCGCCTCCAAAAACCCAGGGCCATCGGTGTTGTACCCAATTACCCACTTTCCTTCCCGGACCAGAGTATTGATAGCCCCAACCTCTTTCCCCAATCCCTCCAACCGGTCCACCTGTTGGGTTGCCACCTCTTTAAATGGGACTGTTACATTGGCTCCCTCCAGCCCCAGCTCCCAAAATTTCCCAATCAACTCCTCCCCCTTCTCCAGTAGATACCGGCCATAACACCCGTCAATTTGGAAAGTTTTAAAAAAACGGTTGTGCATTAGGGGGGATTTGGAGTGGGCGACAGGGTTTCCAAAAATTGCAAACATTTTTTCCATCGGGCCCCCTTTTAAATAAGACTTTTACAGTCACCGATTATGTTAAAAATTTTAACGAAAATAATCGGGAGTTTGTTACAATTCTCCAGAAAAGGGAGGGGTAACCCCTACTTGTAAAGGAGGAGAGTTGTATTTCAGCGATTTACTCTTAAAATTGATGGAGTTTTGGAAACAGAAGGGGTGCAATATTTTAATGCCCTACGACTTTCCCAGTGGGGCAGGGACTTTCCACCCGGCGACCCTCCTCCGGAGTCTGGACCCGGGGGAGTGGAATGTGGCCTATGTGGCCCCAAGCCGGCGTCCCACCGACGGGCGGTACGGGGAGAACCCCAATCGATTGGGGAGTTACTACCAATTTCAAGTGATTATGAAGCCGAGCCCAGAGAAGATTCAGGAGTACTATCTGGAGAGTTTGGAGTTTTTGGGGCTCAATTTAAAAGAGCACGATATCCGGTTTGTGGAGGATAATTGGGAATCTCCCACACTGGGGGCTTGGGGATTGGGATGGGAGGTCTGGTTGGATGGAATGGAGATTACCCAATTCACTTATTTCCAGCAGGTTGGAGGGTTTAAAACCTTTCCAGTTCCGGTGGAGATTACCTACGGAACTGAGCGGTTGGCGATGTACCTGCAACAGGTGGAGAGTGTATTTGATATTAAATGGAACCCAACTACCACTTACGGGGATATCCACCGGGAAGGGGAGTTCCAGTTTAGTAAATACAATTTTGAAGTGGCAAATGTGGAGATGCTTTTCCGGTGGTTTGAAGAGAGCCGGCAGGAGGCTCTCCGGTGTCTGGAGGCGGGGTTGCCATTACCAGCCTACGACTATACTATTTTTGCCAGCCACCTCTTCAATCTACTGGATGCCCGGAAAGCGATTTCAGTTACCGAACGGCAAAACTATATTTTAAAAATTAGAGAGTTGACAAAACAGGTCGTGGAGCTCTATTTAAAACTCCATCGGCCTCAGAAAGGGGCTTAAAATGAGATTGAGAGAGATTTACGAGCTATTGGATTCCATCTCCCCCTTTGAACTGCAAGAGGAGTGGGACAATAGTGGTCTCCAAGTTGGAAATTGGGATAAAGCGATTGGCCGGATTTATATTAGTTTGGACATTGACGAAAAAGTTATCTCCTATGCCGAATCTAATTCTTTAATTATTACCCACCACCCCCTCCTCTTCACCGGTTTAAAGCGGGTTGTCCCAGACCGGGCGGCGGGACGCTATTTAATGAGTTTAATAAAAAAGAATATCTGTGTCATTTCAATGCACACCAATATCGATAAAACCCACTTAAACCGATTTTTTGTGGAGGAGATTTTAAATTGGGAAGGGGAGCAAGAGGGGTTTATCTACTACACCCATTTGGATATGTTGTTGGAGGAGATTGTGCCACTGGTGAAGAGTCGGTTGGGGATGGAGAAAATTAGGGTAGTTCCAACTCGGGAGTTTGTCCGGAGGGCCGCAATTGTAACCGGGGCCGGGGCATCCCTGCTGGACCAACTCCGACCCGGGACGGACCTTTTCTTAACTGGGGATATTAAATACCACGACGCAATGGAGGCGAAGGGGCGGGGGATTGGGATGATAGATATTGGCCACTACGAAAGTGAACGGTATTTTTCAACCCTTCTCTACAATTTAATTGCCGATAAAGTGAATGTAGAGGTTCAAATTATCAACTCTGAAAACCCCTTCAAATTGATGTAAACTTCAATTTAAATTCCCGCCGGGGAATCCCTGGCAAATTTCAGTGAAAAGGGTAGGGAATGAATAGAAATTTGGAACAGCTGATTAAATTGAGTCAAATTGAGACCCAAATTGCAGAATTGGAACCGGTAGAAAGGCGGATTAAAGCCCCTATTTTGAGACTGGAGGAGCAGAAAAGGGAGTTGGAGGAGCAGAAAGGGGAGTTGGAACGGGAGATAAAAGAGTTAAAGCTGAAGATTGGGAAGAGCGATTTAACTTTAAAAGAGTTGAAAGAAAAATTGGAGGAGATTAAAGAGAAGCTCTTTAAAATTACAGAAGAGCGGGAGTTAAAGGCCCTTCAGGTGGAGGAGGAGTTGGCGAAAAGCCAAATTGAGCAGGCCAACGAGGAAATTGCCCGGCTGGAGAAAATTTTGGAGCAAAAACGGGAGGAGTTGGCTGAAATTAACCGAAAAATTGAGCAGTTGGAGGCGGAGATTACCCTCAAAAATGTGGAGATAGAGGAGAAATTGAAAGTTTTGGAGGAACAGAGGCGACACCTTTTTGAGAAACGGGAGAAATTAGTCCGGGAGTTGAACCCCAAAATTTACACTTTTTACGAAAAAATTAAGCGGTGGGCTGGGACCACCGCGGTGGTGCCAGTGGAACGCCACGCCTGTAGCGGGTGCCATATGGTGATTAGCGATAAACTCTACACTGAAATAATGAAAGGGGAGGATATCTCCACCTGTCCCCATTGTGGGCGGGTTCTCTACTGGTTGCCGGAGGGGGAGGAGAATTAGTTGCTCTACCTCTACACCCTCCTCTTGACCCTCCTCTACCCCTTTTCAATTCCTATCCTCCTCTACCTTGCCCGGGGGGAGAGGTACCGGGACTCCATTCCAGCCCGGTTCTGGCTGGCCCGGAACCCCCCTTTTTCCCGGCCCCGGCGGTTCTGGTTCCACGGTTGCTCCTTTGGGGAGTTGAGGTCAATTGGTCCAATTTTGAAGGGGCTTCAAAAACGGGGGGAGTTGGAGGAGGGGGTTAACATTACAACAATTACCAATACTGGATTCCGGGAGGGGGAAAGGTTGGCCCGCCGGTTCAATGGGGAGTGCAGATACCTTCCCTTTGACATTTTAATCCCTTTTTGGGGAGTTCCCCCGGAGCGGTTGGTAGTTTTGGAGGCGGAGTTATGGTTTCTCCTCTTCCATTGGGTCCGGCGACACCGGGGGAAAGTGATAATTTTAAATGGGCGAATTAGTGACCGGAGTTGGCCCCGATACTGGCGATTCCGGTGGTTTTACCGGAGTCTCTTCAAAAATGTGGAATTAGTGCTGGCCCAGCGGGAGGTGGACCGGGACCGGTTTTTAAGATTGGGGGCTCCCCGGGTGGAGGTTGTTGGGAATATTAAAACCCTCTTTACCCCCTCTCCCCCCCTTCCCCTTCAGTTCCAGAGACCAATTATAGTAGCTGGGTCAACCCATCGGGGAGAGGA
>JBDONQ010000112.1:0-1590 GCA_039831255.1 Campylobacterales bacterium | reverse complement strand
CCTCTGGTTCAACTCCCCTTCAGAGACCCCAGTTAAACTCCTCTCCTCCCGGTTTTGGGACTAGGATTCCGGGGAAGGGTCCTTTAAAATTGCTATAAACTCCTGATTTTCACGGCTACTGACCACTGAAGTCTCCCGGGCCCCATCCATAAACTCTTGGTAGGTGGGGTGGGTTAAAATTAACTTCTTCAATTCTCTATCGAACCTCAACTGGAAGAGAAGCCAAAACAGAATCCGGGGAAGCCCAATAAATAAGAGCCCTATTTCCATTACAAATACAATAATTGACCCCCTTTCCAAATGGGAGACTTCAGGGAGTAGGGGTAGATGGGGGCGTAAAATTGGCTAAAAAAGTTTAAAATAACCTGCTCGGTGGCAGGGGTTAAAAAATCGAAACTACTTTCGTAATAGAACTGGACCCGCTTTAACAGAAAAACTCCCAACGCTCCGACAATAAATCCATATAAATAAAAAATCGCCCCTAACTGGAGGGCTTGGGAGGTGCAGAGTTGAATGATTTTCCTCTTTCCCAGCCACTTTTCAAAAAGGGTTCCCATCCAGCTAGTTAGATGCCCCTTCTTCTCGATTAAAAATAGGATTGTTTTCCGACCACTCCAGAGAGTAAGCGGGAAAGGGGGGACAATAAATTAGGAGAAGGTACTAATTTATATGGACCCTCCCTGTGGAGAGGATGGAGATTGCCACAATCGCCCCCAACAGGAACCCCCCAAATACCACCACCTTTAAAATTGTAGAGAATCTTCTTTCCAACTGGAAAAGGGAATTCTCCTGACCAATCTTCGCCAATTTTTGAAACCACTCCTCTTCCCACTATCGGAATGGATCGGTATACCTCTTTAAAAACCACTTTACCCCCTCCCTTTTAACCCTCTCCAACCCCTCAAAAATTGCCAAATACTCCTTCCTCCCCCCTCTCTTTCCCATTTTATTGCTCAAAATTGCTCCAATTCCCAATTTTAGCCCCTTTTTTCCTTCCTTATTTATTTAGCTTTTTTTGGGGGAAACTCTCTCCATTCCGCCCCCTCTCTTACCACTTTTTAAAAATGGCCAAAATTCACAACCTTTTCCTCTTCTACTCTCCCTTTTCCACTTTTCATAGGCATAATTTCACCATCAATCAATAGAGTTTTTAGGAGTGAAGATGGTAAAAGGGTTTGGTATCAATTTTTTAGGAATTTTAACCTCCCGGGTTTTGGGGTTTCTCCGGGACCTATTAACCGCCTCCCTTTTGGGAGCAACCCTCTACAGCGACCTTTTTTTTATCGCTTTTAAACTCCCGAATCTCTTCCGGAGGATTTTTGGAGAGGGGGCCTTTACCCAAGCCTTCCTCCCGGCATTGGCCCACTCTCCAGACCCGGGTCGATTCAGTTACCATCTTTTAAAACTTTTTCTAACTATATTGCTCCTCCTCTCAATCGGGGTAACCATTGGAAGTTCAATTGTGGCAAAGGTGGTGGCAATTGGATTTCCCCCGTCGGCCCAACAGTTGGCATCCCCATTAATTGGGTTCAATTTTTGGTATTTGGACCTAATCTTTTTAACTACTTTCCTCGGGGCCCTTCTCCAGTA
>JBDONQ010000266.1:0-5771 GCA_039831255.1 Campylobacterales bacterium | reverse complement strand
GGATTTTTAACCTATCCAGTCCTCCAAACTGCCGATATAATCCTCTACGACGGGGAGCTGGTCCCGATTGGGGAGGACCAGAGACCCCATCTGGAGTTGGCCCGGGAGATTGTCCGGCGATTCCACTTCCTATTTGGGGAGAAAATTTTTGTAGAGCCCCAAGAGCTATTAACGGAGACCCCCCGATTGCCGGGGTTGGATGGTCGGAAAATGAGTAAAAGTTACAATAATGCGATATATTTGGGGGACTCCCCAGAAATGATTTGGAAGAAGGTCTGGAAAGCGGTTACCGATCCAAAACGGATTCGGAAAAGTGACCCGGGAACTCCAGAGGTCTGTACCGTCTACGCCTATCATAAAGCGGTAAATCGCCCTGAAGAGGTGGAGGAGATTGGAAACCTCTGCCGGGCTGGGAAGATAGGGTGTGTGGAGTGTAAACGGAGGTGCGCTGAGGTGATTGAGGAAATAGTGGGGCCAATCCGGGAGCGGAAAAAGGGGATTTCCGACAAAGAGGTGGAGGAGGTTTTGAAGGGGGGAAGGGAGCGGGCCCGGGGGTTGGCTGTTAAAAAAATCGAAAAAGTAAACCGACTAATCCTCCACTAACTCTTTAAAAAGGGGGCTCTCCCTAGTACCTCTCCCCTACTTCCCAAATAATAAGGGGATGTTATAATAGTTAGTCAATAGAAATAGTGCAGAAGGAGTATAGAAGGGTGAGATTTTTAGTTAGTGCAGTGGAGGGATTGGGAGGGGGTATTTTAAAAGTTGTAGGAGGATTTGGGAAGTTTCTCCTTTTCCAATTGGAAGTTTTAAAACTAGTTTTTCGCCCCCCAATCCGGATAGCTGAGACTATTGAACAGATTCGGTTTATTGGGGCTGAGAGTTTGGGGGTTATCTTTTTAACTGCTTTTTTCACCGGAATGGTAGAGGCGGTACAACTCTACAATGGATTTCACAGGTTTGGGGTGGAAGATTTTATTGGATATACGATTTTTTTATCCGTGGTGAAAGAGTTGGGACCCGTTTTTGCCTCATTGATGGTCGTAAGTAGGGGGATTAGTGCCTACGCTGCAGAGTTGGGGAGTATGCGGGTTACAGAGCAGATAGATGCATTGGATGTAATGGCAGTCAATTCAAAACAGTATTTAATAATCCCTCGGATTGTGGCAACAATTCTCTCCCTCCCCCTTTTGATCCTCTTTTTCGATGCAGTTGCCAATATTGGGGCCTACATAATTTCGGTCTATTCATTGGATATTAATGGATATATCTATCTGGAGAAGATTCGCCAATTTGGGGAGGTAAAAGATTTTGCCGAAGGGGTTGTAAAAGGGGTAGTTTTTGGATATCTAATTAGCGCTATTGGAACTTACATTGGATACAACACCCGGGGGGGAGCCAAAGGAGTTGGACGGGCTACTACACTTGCAGTGGTGATCTCCTCAATTGTAATTTTTATAGCCGATTATGTAATTTCGGCACTCTACTTAATCTTTTGAGAAAGGGATTAAATGGAACAGTTGAAGAGATTAATTGAAAAGGTTGAAGATCTAATGGAAAGGTATCGGAAGGTTCGGGAGGAGAATCTCCAACTCCAATTGGAGTTAACCCGGTGCGAAGAGGAGCGGAAAAGGGCCCAAAAACAGTTGAGGAGGTTGGTAGAGGAGCGGGAACTGGAGCGGTTGGAGTTGGAGGTGCTGGAGAAGATGTTGGAGCTAAAATGAGGGAGGTAAAAGTTAAACTGTTGGGGGAAAGTTTTAAAATTCGGGTGGAGGAGGAATTTGGGAAATTTTTGGAGAAAAGGGGAGAGTTGTTGGAGGGGGAGCTGTCCCCAGGGGAGGTTTTGGAGTTGTTGTTGAAGTTGGAGGGGGAGCTCTTCCAATTGGAACGGGAGTTGGAGCGGAAAGTAAAGGAGATAGAGAGATTTTTGGAAGGGAGAGGGGGGAAAGGAAAGAGGGGGAGGAAAAGATAAAAGGAGGGGGAAAAAAAGAGGAAGGAAAAAGAGACTATGGAAATTTGAAAAGGGGAACGAGGGGGATAAGAGGTGAAAAGGAGTTTAGCAAAGGAGTAAGTTAATGGAAAATTGTAGGACAAATAAGAGAGGGTGTAAAAAGGGAGCCTAAAAAAATATAGAAAAGTTTTCGAAGAATTTGAACCAATAAAAGAGCATAAAAAAGGATCGATAGTTGGTAAAAAGTATTACTCAATAGCTGGTAAGTTGGTATCGAGGGTTGAAAAAAAAGAAAGAATTGAAACTTTTAAATTGGATTGGGAAAGCAGTTGAGAAGAGAAAAGTTGGAGTGGAAAAAAATTGATAAAGAAAGTGGAAAATAGGAGAGTAATAGTTGGGTTTAACCGGGGAAATTTAAAGAAAAAATGGGCAAAATAGGTGCAAACAAGAATTTGCAACTTCTCTCAATTTTTTATCAAATTTAGAAAAGAGGAGTGGATTCCGTTTTTTCACTATAGAAACTAAGAAAATTAATAGAGAGTTAATATTTTTCAGGAATAATTTTGGTTTAAAATCTTCCCTTGACTTTTCCCCCTTCAATCTACTATAATTACATTGCATAAAAAAATCCTATTTAAGGAAAAGGAGGCGGTGATGAAGAGAAGCGGTTTTACTATGATTGAGTTGATTTTCGTAATCGTAATTTTGGGGATTTTGGCTGCAGTGGCAGTTCCAAAACTGATGGCAACCCGGACTGACGCAAAAGTATCTACTATTGCAAATACATTAACAAATATTCCTACAGAAATTGTAAGTTACTATACTTCAAAAGGTACCGTTGAAGAGAACTTGACAAAGATGTCCGCTGTATTGGCACAAGTAGCAGACCATCCAAAGAGCGACTTTAATGCATCTCCAAATGCAGGTAACTCATCCAATCCACATGATTATCTGATTGCAATGGGGCAAGAGAATAGTTGTCTCCGGTTGTGGTTGACTGAAGATAACGGGACATTAGTACTTGAAAATTATGCAAGTTCTACTGATGGTGATCAAAACCCTACTGACGTAATTTGTCAACGGGTTTCTTCTATGTTAGGTGTTCCTAAAAAAGGAAATGAAAAGAACTTCACTCTGAAACAAAGTAGTGTAACATTCTAATTCTGATAGGAAGGGGAGGGGAGGGAAGGGGGTTATTTTAATTGAGGGGTTGAGAATGAGAAGAGCTTTTACTATGATAGAGTTGATATTTGGAATAATTTTAATAGCAATTTTAGCGACTGTAGCTATTCCAAAATTGATGGCAACTCGGGAAGATGCAAAAGCTGCTCGTACATTGGAAAATATTAATACTATTCGAAAAGAGGTGTGGGAATATGCCCACGCAAAGGGGAGAGTGGAAGACAACTTTTCAAAGATGTCTGACACTGCAAAATTATTGGAAGATATGGAATTGGCTGAGGAAATAAAGGAGGGCGATAAACTGGATTTAAGAATAAAAGTGGTGAGAGATGAGGACTATTGTGTACAATTCGAATTGTATGAAACTACTGACCCGACGACAGGAAATAGAATCACAGAGCTAAACCTTTCCAAAAATGAAAATAATAAGGGGTCAGCCTGTAAAATTGTTCAAGAAAAAGCATATGCAGTAGATTATCCAATTACATTATTAGGGGTTTCTATTAGCTATTAAAATGAAGGTTTGAAGGGATGAATAAGGCTTTCTCTCTGTTGGAACTCATTTTTGTCATAGTCATCATCGGTATCCTTGCTTCAGTAGCACTTCCCCGTCTATTTGCAACCCGGGCCGATGCGGTGATTGCGAAAGTGAGGAATGATGTCTCCTCGATTAGAAGCTCTATTAGTGGAAAATTTGGAAATTTAATTATGGAGGGGAATAATAGTTGCCCCGATTTGGAGACCGATTTAAATGATGATAAAGTTTTTGAGGGAGTATTGGATTATCCGATTCCAAAACAGACCACCGATATTGTTTGGGATACAACAGATGGGATTAATTATAATTTAACCCTTCCAAACCTTGGAAAAAATCTTCAGTTTAAATATTACAATACCCCAGCTGAGCACTGTGTTCTTCGATGTGTAAAAGGAGATTGCGATATTTTAAAGTAAAGGGAGGAAAATATAGATAATCTAATAATAAAAAATTAGAAAATTGAAAAAGTATAGAATGTTTTCCTTTTTGGAAAAAATTAGACAACTTCTGTAGTGGAAAACAAAAGAAAGGGGATGCTTTCTATCCATCTTTTTTGATTTCTCTGTTCAAAGAATTTAATCCCAATATAATCTAATTCATTTGGAAGATTTAAAAAAATTGATAAATATTTCATTTTTCATCCTATTAGTAAAATAATAGTAGAATATAGAATATAATTAAGTTTTAAAATAGTTTTAAATTGAGTGCTTTATTTAAACTAAATTGGTGTTCATCTGATAAAAATTGATTATAGTTACTGGAAAAGGAGTAGGAGATGGAGGAATTGAAAATTTTAAAATTTAATCATGGAAAAGAGGTTTTAAAAACTCTCCTCTCTTTTCAAATTCCTTTTAGAACTGTAGTAATAAATAGTGGACTCAACTATAATCCCCCTTTACCACGGGAGATAGGGGAAGAGTTAAATAGACAACAGGTATTAATTTTCGAATTTTCCAATTACACCCTCCAAAATGCCCATTTAGAACAGGATAATTTGGTTTTTGAAACTGGATTTGGGCCTCAAAATTTTGGTTCGGTTGTAACTATCCCAATTTGGAGAATTACTACTATTGGATTAATAAATCCAGCGTTGGGGATTTTTGTAAATCCTTTTAGTGAAGAAAAGCCCCCTTCTACTCCTCAACGGAGTGGAAGGCTTATCCTCCGGTAATCTCCCCTTTTTCTGTTTTAGCAAATCCCGCCGAAACCATCGCCATTAATAGCGGTGAGGAAAGGCGGAATCAAGCGGGAGCTTTTTGATTTTCAATGTATTCTTTTAAAATTTCAAGTGGAGCACCACCAACACTTGCCACAAAATAACTCCTGCTCCATAATGATACATTATCTCCTGAGTATTTTTTAAACACTGGATATTTTTTTCTTAAAATTCTGCTTGAAACTCCTTTTAAAGAATTAACGATTTTCGATAAATCAAGTCTTGGCGGATATTCAATAAGCAGATGCAGATGGTCTGATTCTCGATTAAATTCAACTAACTCAGAATCCATTTTCTTACAGACATTTTCAAATATCTCTTTCACAGTTTCTAAATGCTCTTTTGTAAAGATTTTTTTACGATATTTTGGAGTGAAAACTAAATGAGCATGTAAAAGATATTTTGCGTATCTTGTAGATTTAAGTCTCTATTTCGTTATAAAAGTAGAAATGAATTATGTCTATCGTTTCAGATTTTATCCTACAAAAGAGTAAAAGAAATTTTTAACACAAGAAGCGGGAAACATAAGGTTCGTATATAATTATTTCCTCTCACTTGCTAAAGAAATATAAAAAACTTCTCCCAAAACTAAAAAAAGAGTTTGAATTTTTAAGGACTTCTAACTCTCAATTACTTCAAGAAGGCATTTAAAAATTTTTTCAAAGGATTAGGCGACTTTCCAAAGTTTAACAAAAAGAAAAAAATAAAAAAATAAATTCAATTTCAATTCCTCAACATTTCAAGATTGAAGATAATAAATTCAAAATTCCAAAATTAAAAACTCCCGTTAAGTTTAAAAAAGATAGAGAAATAGAAGGAAAAATTAAGTCTATATCTATTACTATTACTCCAAGCGGGAAATATTATCTAAATGTTTTAACTGATAG
>JBDONQ010000140.1:0-1605 GCA_039831255.1 Campylobacterales bacterium | reverse complement strand
GGGGGAAGGGGGTCTCCTGTCTGAAAAGGGATTGTTCCTCCTTTCTCCTGACTTCCCGCACCCCGGTTTAACCTCTCTAACTCAATTTAGCAAATCCCGCCGAAACCATCGCCTTTTAAGGCGGTGAGGAAAGGCGGATAAAAAAATTCTTGGAAATTTAATTTCCGTTTGAATTTTTTTATAAATTTTGTTAAAACTAACTTAATAGCGATAACCAAGTTAAGCCGATAAAAAGTAGGGCTGGAGCAGTCCGAATTAATGCCTGTGGAGGTAGCTCTAGCAGGGTCTGTTTATACAGACTAGTCATCTACCTGTGAAGCAGGAAGCCCCACCTTTTAAGGCGGGGTAGCTCACCCAACCCCCTTTGAAGCTTTTCCCTCTCCCTTCTCCCTCCCTGGGAAAAAAGGGGTAAAATAGCAGAAATTGGAAAAAGGAGCGGGAATGAGCTTTAAACTGGATACCCCTATCGATATGCACCTCCACCTCCGGGAAGGGAAATTGTTAAAAGATGTTCTCCAGTGGAGCGCCGAACAGTTTGCCGCTGGAGTTATAATGCCCAATTTAGTACCCCCGGTGGATAATATGGACCGACTTCGGAAGTACCGGAAAGAGATTTTGGAAAATTTAAAAGAGAAACAGTTTACCCCATTGATGACCCTTTTTCTCCGGCACTACAGCTACCGGGAGTTGGAGGAGGCAAAAGGGGAGATATTTTCAATAAAACTATACCCAAAGGGGATTACCACCAATTCGGAAAAAGGGGTCTCCTCTATTGAGGAGTTTTACCCAGTTTTCGAAATAATGGAGGAGTTGGAAATTCCCCTCAGTGTCCACGGGGAGACCAATGGGTTTGTATTGGACCGGGAGCGGGAGTTTGCCCCAATCTATATCCAATTGGCGGAGCGGTTCCCTAAATTGAAAATAATTATGGAGCACATCTCCACAAAAGAGTTGGCGGAGTTGGTCCGGGATTACCCCAACCTATACGCTACAGTGACCCTCCACCACCTCCTCTTCACACTGGATGATTTGGCAGGGGGGAGATTGAACCCCCATTTCTTCTGCAAACCAATTCTAAAAACCCCAGTGGACCGGGCTGTCCTCCAGCGGTTGGTGAGGGAGGGGCACCCCCGGGTGATGTTTGGGTCCGACTCCGCCCCCCATATCCTTCGGGATAAATTGAAAGGGGCGGCGGGGGTCTTCTCTGCCCCTGTAGCCCTCCCCCTTTTAGCCCACTTTTTCGATGGAGATTGGAAGGGGCTCCAACGGTTTATTAGCGATAATGCCCGGCGGAATTTTAATCTCCAAATACCGGAGAAAGAGGTGGAAATTTTGGAGATTCCGTGGGAAGTTCCCCATATCGTTGGGGAGGTGATCCCCCTGCTGGCTGGGGAGAGACTCCGGTTTCGGGTCCGGGGAATTGGATAATCCCCCTTTTCCCTCCACTGCTTCTCTTTGCCACAATTTTCAATTGGTAGACCAGTTGACAGTTATAATTTTGAGATAAGCCCCAACGGGAAAAAATAGCGGGAGAAAAGGCCCTTCTTCCCGTAACTCTTTTAATTGGAGCTTTTTCAGCAATCCCCGCCGAAACCATCCCTCTTT
>JBDONQ010000100.1:0-5791 GCA_039831255.1 Campylobacterales bacterium | reverse complement strand
CCCCCATCTAAAACTGGGATTGGGAGGAGATTTAGAATTCCCAAATTCACCGATAAAAGCCCTGCAAATAACAAAAATGGGACAATTCCAATTTGCCAAACTTTCGCCGAGGCATCAACAATTCCAATTGGGCCACTTAAATTCTCCAATCCAATCGCCCCGGTAATTAGCTTTATCAACCCTTTCCAAATTAAAAGGGCACTCTGTTTAAACTCCTCCAGTGCAAATTGGAAGGCGGTGAGAAAATTGTATCGGATTGTTACAAACTCCTGACCCGGGGCAATCCCAATAATCCGATATTTAATCGGTTCTCCAAAGATATTCCTCCCCTCCCGGACTACTGGGGTTAAATTTACCTCTATCAGTTCATCCCCTCTCTCCACTTTTAACTCCACCCTCTCAGCACTGGAGATATACCGGCTCAAATCTTCCCACACCTTTATCGGGTAGTGATTCACCTCCAAAATCCGGTCCCCCGGTTTCAACACCTCAGCCGCCGGGGTTCCCGGAAGGGTTTTCCCAACCACCGGGGCCAGATGGCGGACCCCAATTAACCCAACAATATAGAAAAGGATAAAGGCCAACAGTAGATTAAAGAGGGGCCCCCCCAACAGAATTGTAATTCGTCGCCACGGGGAGATTCCGTAGAAAGCGTCAGAGTGGTATTTCTCCCCCTCCTCCTCCCCTTTCATTTTTACAAACCCCCCCAATAAAATTGGGGCAATACACCACCGGGTCCCCCACTTTTCCCAACACTTAAATGGCTTTCCAAAACCAATCGAGAAGAGTTCTACCTTTACCCGGTTCACTTTTGCGATTAAATAGTGACCCAGTTCGTGGAAAAAGATTAGAAAAGAGAAAGCCCCAATTGCCAACAGCAGGCCGGTCACCTCTGTTCCCTTCTCCAAATCTCCCAGTCAGGGGAGATTGCCCGGTAGTAAATCATAAAGTACTCCCATCCACTCCAGAGGGTTACCCCTACTGCCAACCAGAGGAGGAGATTTCCGCAACACCAATCCATTAACAGGAACCCAATTGCAATCATCTGGAGCACAGTTTTCACTTTTCCACTCCAGCTAGCCCCAATACTGAGCCCCAACCGGACCATTTCAACCCGAAGACCGGTAATTATAAATTCCCGGGTTAAAATTAAGAGAACCGCCAACGGGTCTGCCCGATGGAGATAGACTAAACCAATTAACGCCCCTAAAATCAGCAATTTATCGGCCAGCGGGTCCAACAACTCCCCCAACGGGGTAATTGCATTAAAATTCCGGGCAATGTAACCGTCAAAAAAGTCAGTGATTGAAGCAATTACAAACAGGAGGGAGGAGAAGTAGTCCCACCAACTGGGGTGGATTGTGGCTGGAAGGTAGGAGCGTCCGACCAAGAGCCCGAAAAAGATGAAAACCAGCCCCAATCTAATAAAGACCAGTAGGTTGGGGACCCCTCTCAGTCTCTCCTCCCAACTCCTACCGTTGGACCCCAAAAGTGGTCCCCCCATCTACGATAAATATTTGCCCGGTAATCCAGCTGGCCTCTTCAGTGGTTAAAAAGTAGATTAACCCCGCCAAATCCTCCGGCTTTCCAATCCGCCCCAGTGGGGACCGATTCTCCACCTCCCGTTTTACCTCTTCAAAATTGGGAAAAGCCCGGAGGGCGTCAGTCTCAATTGGGGCCCCGCTAACCCCATTGACCCGAATTCCCTTTGGGCCCAACTCCGCCGCTGCATATTTTACCGCCACCTCTACCCCCGCTTTTGCTATCCCGTGGCCGGTGTAGTTGGGGGTATAAATCCGGTTTCCAGTGGAGGAGAGGGTGATAATCACCCCACCCCCTACCTTTTCCATCCGTTTTACAGCCTCTTGAGCCCCAATAATAAAAGCGGTCACTGTGGCGGTAAAAATATTGCAAAGCCCCTTTGGTCGCAGGCGCATAAATGGTCCAAACCCCCCTACCACGGGTCGACCGGTGATAATTGCATTGGAGACAAAGTAGTCAACCCTTCCAAAATCGGCATCAATCTGTTTAAAAAGTTCCCGATATTGTTCCGGCTCCAAAATATTTAAATAGTAAGGTTGTGCTTTTATTTGATATCTCCTCTCCAACTCTTCCCCAATCTCCATCGCCAGGTCCCGATTGGAGTAGTAGGTAAAGGCAATATTTACCCCTTCCCGGGCAAACCGCTCCACAATTGCCCGGCCAATTCCCCGGGTACCTCCACTAATCACCAGTACTCTCTTCTGCCGCTGCTCCATTGGCTCGAGACTCCTTTCCCAAAAATTGCACTTCCAGTTTACTAAAAAATGAAAGGGGGGTCCTTTCGAAACTGAAACTCTACCAACTTTAACCGAATTTTAACCAAATTTAATTGGGAAACCCCCGGGGAGAGAGGGGAAAGGAGGTTAAAGAATCCCACGTTCTCGGAGGAATTGATTTATTTTACGCTGGGTCTCCAGAGTTGGCTCACAGAGGGGGAGTCGATAACTCAATTCCAACAATCCCATTTTGGCCATTACATATTTGACCGGGATTGGGTTAGACTCTAGAAAGAGTATTTTACTCCAGTCGTACAATTCGGAATTGAGTTTCCAAGCCCCTTCCAGGTCTCCCTGAAGGGCCTTCTCTACCATCTCCGCCACTTTCCCGGGGAATAGGTTGGAGACCACCGAAATAACCCCCTGCCCCCCAGAGGCTAGAATTGGGTAGTTAATTGAATCATCCCCACTTAAAATAGCGAAATTAGGAAGCTCTTTCCGAAGTGCTACTAAATTTTCAATATTTCCAGTCGCTTCTTTTATCCCCCTAATATTTGGAAACTCTTTAGCCAATTTAACCACTGTCTCCACCTTCAACTGGACACAACTCCGGCCCGGAATATTGTAGAGAACTATTGGAACCTCTGGAATTTGCCGGGCAATCTCCCGGAAATGGCGATAGAGCCCCTCTTGGGTCGGTTTATTGTAGTAGGGAACCACTACCAGCACTCCCTCTACTCCCACTTTTCCGGCAAATTTACTCAACTCAATCGCCTCCCGGGTGGAGTTACTCCCGGTTCCAGCTAACACCCGGGTTGGGGTGTTTTGACACATCTCCACTGCAATTTGGATACACTTTTTATGCTCTTCATAGGAGAGGGTTGGGCTCTCCCCGGTGGTCCCAACTGGCACAATCCAGTGGATACCTCCCTTAATCTGCCGGTCTATCAACTGGCGATACCGGTTCCAATCCACCTCCCCATTTTTTTTAAATGGGGTCACCAGTGCCGTCATTGCCCCAAAAATTTGGACCATATCAGACCTTTCCTCTCTCTCGATTTTCAGAAATTCTACCATTTTCCCGGGGAAGGTGGAGAGCCGGCTATAATTAACTATTAAATTTCCCCGGCAAAGGGATAGAAAGGGGTTCAGTGAATTGTGGAGAACGGATTCAGCAACGGCCAAAGAATCATATTAAATTGAGTTATATTACCCATTTCTATCTGGAGAGGGGGTTGGAACCGGTCCTCTCCCTGCTGGAGAAATACCGGGAGGAGCTCCCCCCGGAGGGGTTGGACCAGATTCAGTTTGTAATTGTGGATGACGGCTCTCCCCTTCCCGACTACACCCCCCCAGATTTGGGATTAAATGTTACTTGGCTAAAAATTATTGACAATATCAGTTGGAATCAGGGGGGGGCCCGGAATCTGGGGGCCCTCTATGCAAAGTCGGACAATATTCTATTAATCGATTTGGATTGGAGAATGGGTCGGGAGGGGTTTCTCTGGATGCTGAAAAAGAGGTGCTGTGGCCGGAATATCTACAAATTTCCAGAGTGTGGCCGGAAACGGGGCCACTCCAATCTGTGGTTTATGAGCCGGGGGCACTTTTTCCGGTATTTTGGATATGATGAACAATTTAGCGGGGGCCACGGAGGGGAGGATTACTTCTTTTTTAAACTCCACCAATACAGCGGGTCCCGGATTTTCTACCTCCCCCCGAAGTACTGCACTTACAATCGGTTTAAAACTGGGGAGTTGGTAAAGGAGAGGTACCACTCCCTCCCCCGGGACCACTCCCGAAACGATTTAATTGGCCGACAGGTCCGGGAGGGGATTGAAAAGTACGGCTTTGAAGGGGGACACAGTCGGATTTTTCTAAACTTCCGCTGGAAAGTGGTGGCCGACTACCACCGACCCCTCCGGTATTATCGACCTAAAGAGCGGAGGTGGTGGCGGTGGAGTTGGTATTTTCGGTGGCTCTTTGGGGGGTGTGGATGAAAATTTTGGCGGTTCGAAACGACAATATTGGAGATTTAATTTGTACAACCCCGGCCCTCCGGGGACTCCGGCGAAAATTTCCGCTGGCCCAAATAGATTTAGTTGTAAATAGCTACAACCGAGTAGTTGTGGAAGGGGCCGACTTTTTGGACAAAATTTGGTGTTATCAAAAACCGAAACACGCAGTTGGGGTGGTTCAAAAAGGGAGGGCTCTCCTCTCAAAAGTGGAACTCTTCTTCAAAATTTTTGAGGAGAAGTACGATATCGCAATTCTATTCCGGGGAAATTTCTCCCCATCCGCTTATCAATTTTTAAAAGCCTCCCGGGCCCCGATTAAAATTGGGGTGGGGCCTGAGAATCTCTTCACCCATCCGATAAAACTCCCGGAAAATCCCCTCCACGAAGTGGAGTTGTGCTATAAAATAGTTGAGCCAATAGATGTAATCCCCGGAGGGGAGAGGTGCTACTTTCCACTGGATCGGAACCTTCAAGAGAGGTTCCGGAGTTATACCCCCGGCCTTCTCCTCCACCTTTCCAGCCGGCTAATTGAGAATCGACTCCCAAAATTCAAAGCCCATCGGTTGGTCCAAGAGCTAATCTCCGAATTTAGACTGCCGGTCTATGTCACCGGGGCCCCCTCCGATTGGGAGTCGTTAAAAGAGTTGGAGGAAGATGGGGGGATTTTAATAAAGACTGAAAATTTAAAAGAGTTGGCCGCATTCCTCTCCCTCCAGCGCTGTTTTATTTCACTGGACGGGGGGGCCCTCCATTTGGGGAGCCCGATTGGGGTCCCAACGGTAGCCCTTTTTGGAAAGAGCTCCCCAGCCCGGTGGGCCCCCTACCGGTATCGACAGTTAACATTGAAATCAGAGACCGGGTGGGTTGCCGATATTCCATTGCTGGAGATTTTAAAAAAGGTGGAGGAGGGGTTGGGGTTTAGGGAAAGGTTTTAAATGGGGTTTTCGGAGAAACTGTTTCAGTGGGGAGTCCAAAGACTCCTCCCCCGGGAGGGGGTTCCAAAACTGGAGAGAGTCCCAATCGGGGAGATTCGCCGAATTGGAATCCTTTCCAATACAGCGTTGGGGGATACTCTCTTCTCAACCCCCCTCTTCCGGGAGGTAAAACGGGCTTTCCCAGACCGGGAGGTGGTGGGGATTCTCCACCCGGTCACCGGTATCCCATTCCGAAACAACCCCAATTTGGACCAGGTCCTCTTCTACAACGGGAAAAAGGGGAGTTTTTGGAGGGGGGTCCAGACCCTCCGCCGGGCCCAACTGGATTTACTGTTAATTGCCCACTCCAATGAACCGGAGGCTACCCCCGTTGGGGTGTTGGGGGGGGTGAAATACATTTTAAAAGCCCCCAACTTGCAAAATCGGTTCAACCGGTGGCACACAAACCCTCCAATTGGGCCTGTGGAAGGGCACCACGGGATTTTTACCCGGCTTCAGCTGTTAAGATTTTTGGGGGTTGAGCCGAAAGAGTGCAGGCCGGAACTCTTTTTGGAGGCTGAGGTCCGGGAGCGGGTTCGGA
>JBDONQ010000190.1:0-5803 GCA_039831255.1 Campylobacterales bacterium | reverse complement strand
AGAGGGTCATCTCTGGGTTATATCCCATCTCTTTCGCTTTCTCCAGAACATTTGGGAGAACTGTTCCATCGGGGAGTTTGTGTTCTTTCCAAACCTCTTTCAATTTAAACCGCTTACTAAACTCCACAATCGTCCAAAGGTCTGGCATCGCCTCTCCGGGAGGGGTTACCTGTTGTCGCCAGTGTTGGGTTCGCCGTTCCGCATTTCCGTAGGCCCCCCATTTTTCATAAATCATTGCCACCGGTAAAATTAGGTCTGCTACTCGGGCGGAAACCCCCGGATAGGCCTCATTTACAACAATAAAGTTATCCATTTCCCGGGCCGCTTTAAGCCAGTGGTTTGCGTTGGCAGTATTTTGCCACGGGTTATTTACTTGGACCCAAACCCACTTAATCTTCCCATCTTCAATATCCCGCATAATTTTTAAGAAGTGGCTCCCCACTTTTGGATTTATGGTTCCCTCTGGGAGGTGCCACAATTTCTCGGTTACTTTTCGGTGTTTTGGATTGGCGACCAACATATCTGCCGGCAACCGATGGGCAAAAGTTCCAACCTCCCGGGCGGTTCCACAAGCGGAGGGTTGCCCTGTCAATGAGAAGGCTCCATTCCCCGGTTGGGACTGTTTCCCCAATAGTAGGTGGATTGAATAGATTAATTCATTGACCCAACTTCCCCGGACATGTTGATTGAATCCCATTGTCCAGAAGGAGACCACTTTCCGATTGGGGTCGCAGTAAAGATCCGCCAATTTTTTTAATTTCTCTTTAAATTGCTCCAGTGGCTCGTTTGGGTCCCCTTTTGCCACCTTTGCAACATAATCCAGTGTATACGGCTCTACCGCTTTTTTGAAATCTTCAAAACTGATTTCCCAGTGCCAGAATGGTTTTTTTCCGGCGGCATGTTCCATTTTCATTATATCCCCAGCTTTCCATTTCCCAATTGGGCTCAGTGCCACCGCCTCCTCGTCGGTGACCACTTTTGCCGCCTGCTTTTGAACAGTATCTTTTTCTTTCTCAGTTACATTGGGGTTTTTGGGATTTCGCATCCCGTACCCGATATCGGCGTGGCCGGTTGCAAAGATTGTATGTTTTTTCACAAACTCCTCATTTACTGCCCCCCGATGGATAATCTCCCGGAGGATGTAGTTCATAATAGCCAAATCGGTGTTGGGCCGGAAGATAATCTCGATATCGGCCAAATTGGAGCACCGGTTCCGGTAGGTGGAGAGGTTTACAACTTTGTACTTATCTGGGTTGTTCAATTTGGCATCGGAGACCCGGGACCAGAGGATTGGGTGCATTTCGGCCATATTGGCCCCCCAAGTAATTACAGTATCAGTCAACTCGATATCGTCGTAACACCCGGCCGGTTCGTCAATTCCAAAAGTTTGATAGAACCCTACAACTGCAGAAGCCATACAGTGCCGGGCATTGGGGTCGATATTGTTACTCCGCCATCCCCCTTTTAACAATTTTACCGCTGCATATCCTTCTTGAATTGTGTACTGTCCAGAGCCGAAAATAGCAACCCCTGTTGGTCCCAACTCTTTGTAGTATTTTTTGAACTGTTTCTCCATCTCATCAAAGGCCCGTTTCCAGCTAACCGGTTTAAATTTCCCTTTTTTATCAAACTCCCCCTTCTCATTTACCCGGAGAAGGGGCTGGGTTAACCGGTCTTTCCCATACATAATTTTTGCGTTAAAGTACCCTTTAATACAGTTAATCCCCCGGTTTACTGGAGATTCTGGGTCCCCTTTTACCGCGACGATTTTGTCGTCTTTTACCGCTACCATAATCCCACACCCAGTTCCGCAGAACCGGCAAACCGCTTTATCCCATTGCCACCCCTCTTCCCCTTTTTTCGCTTTCTCCGCCGCTTCCGCTGGAACCCCAATTCCAGCCGCCGCTGCTGCCGCCGCTGCTGCGGTCATTTTTAAGAATTCCCGTCTACTCATTCCCATTGGGTTGCTCCTTAGTCGGATTTGAAAATATTATATGGCCATAAAGTGCCAAAAAAGTGCCTTTTACAAAAAATAAAGAGGAAGAATTTTCTCTAAGATTCGGATTTTTTTTCAGAAGTTGGACCCTCTCCCCCGACCGAACCTTTGGTAAAATAAAATAAATTATGGAAAGAAGGGTTGAAATGGAGTTCTTGGAGGAGCTAAACGAAGCCCAGCGGGAAGCGGTAACCTATATCGATGGGCCGTTGTTGGTGTTGGCTGGGGCTGGAAGTGGGAAAACTAAAACAATTACCAGCCGGTTAGCTTATCTACTGGCACTTGGGATAGACCCAACCACTACCCTAACCCTCACTTTTACAAATAAAGCTGCAAAGGAGATGCGGGAGAGGGCCCTCTCATTAATTGGGACCACCCCCTACGCCCCCCCGCTGTTGGCCACTTTTCACAAATTTGGGTTAATGTTTTTAAAAAGGTACATCCATTTATTAGGTCGGAAGCCAGATTTTATAATTATCGATACCGACGATCAACGGAAAATTTTAAAGGAGTTGGGGGGGGACCTTTTTATCCCTGCCCAACTTCAGAAGGAGATTAGCCGATATAAAAATTCTCTGGTTACCCCTGAAGATGTGATTCTTTTGGAAGAGAAGCGGAGTAAAGTTATTGGAAAAATTTATCGGAAGTACCAACAGTATTTGAAAGAAAAAAATTTAGTAGATTTCGACGATTTACTCCTACTCACTTACACTATTTTGAAAAAAGATTCGGAGCTGGCTCAGTCAATCTCGACTCAATACCAATACATCATGGTAGACGAGTACCAAGATACGAACCAACTCCAACTCCAAATTTTAAAACTCCTCTGCACTAACCACAAAAATATCTGCGTTGTTGGGGATGACGACCAAGCAATTTACGGATTCCGGGGGGCCAGCCACCAAAATATTTTAAATTTTGAAGAGGAGTTTGGGGCTAAAGTTATCCAGTTAAAAATTAACTACCGGTCCCGGGAACCGATTTTGAGAAGTGCCAACCGGTTAATCTCTTTCAACCGGAATAGATACCGAAAAGAGCTGGAGGCATTCCGGGGGGAGGGGAAAGAGGTGGAATATTTGGAGTTTCCCAATGAGCGGGGGGAAGCAGTGGAGATTGCAAAGCGGATTAAAAAGTTGATTGGGAGAGGGGTGGACCCGGGGAAAATTGCAGTTCTCTATCGAATAAACGCCCTCTCTCGAGGGTTGGAGGAGGGGTTCCGGAGTGAAAAACTGCCTTATAAATTGGTGGGGGGGACCAAGTTTTATGAGCGGGAGGAGATTAAAGATTTAATTAGCTACCTTAGGTTAATTGCGAACCCTGAAGACGACTACTCTTTCCTCCGGATTGTAAATAAACCCCGGAGGGGAATTGGGAAGGCAACAATTGATAAGTTGAAAGCCCAAAAAGGGGAGGAGCATTTTCTTCCATTTATCTGGAGAGACCCCCTTCAATTCCTCCCCCCAAAGCCGAAGCACCAGTTGAAAAAGTTTGGGGAGTTTATCAAAAAACTTCAACAGAAATCCCTGGAGGAGATTCCAGAGGTGTTGGAGGAGGAGCTCCAATTCTCCGAAAGTTACCAAAATGAGGAGAAAGCTCTAAATATCGAAGAGTTTTACGGAAAAATCCGGGAGAGTAAAGGATTGGAAATTGGGGAATTTCTAAACGAGCTCTCCTTGGAGAATGAACAGGATAAAGTGGGGGGGCGATTGATAAATATGATGACAATCCACGCAGCAAAGGGGTTGGAGTTCGACTACCTTTTTGTAATTGGGTGGGAGGAAGGGTATTTCCCGCTGGAAAATGGGGACGTGGAGGAGGAGAGAAGGCTAGCCTATGTGGCAATTACCCGGGCCCGGGAAGAGTTGGTGTTAACCTCGGTCCGGAGTCGCCTCCTCCACGGTCGGCGGAAGGAGATGGAGCGGAGTCGCTTTTTAACCGAAGCGGGAATTGTAAAGGAGGGGCGGGTTCTCCACTCCCGGGGAACCTCAGCCCAGGGGGGGCGGTTTAAAGTGGGAGATTTTGTAGCCCATCCAGTTTTTGGAAAGGGGAGAGTGATTGGAATAAATCGGGCCGGTCGAAATTTCCGGCTGGTAATCGATTTTGGGGGAAACCGGAAGGAGGTACTGAGTAATTTTGTCAAAAAAATTTAACCGCTGGAGGGGAAGGGGCCTTTTTAAATCTCAATTAAAGAAGGAGGAAGAGTAATGAGGAGAGGGCTTTTTTTAGACAGGGATGGGGTAATTGTTTACGATACCGGTTATCTACATCGCCGGGAAGATGTGGTCTTCATTAATGGGATTTTTGAAGTATTGGCCCGGGCCCAACAGATGGGGTTCCAAATTTTTATTGTTACAAATCAGTCTGGGATTGGCCGGGGCTACTACACAGAGGAGCAATTTAAAGAGGTGATGGAGTACATTTTGGAGGAGTTTCGGAGACGGGGGATAGAGATAACCGATTATGCCTACTGCCCCCACACCCCTGAGGAGGGGTGTAGTTGCCGGAAGCCGGAGCCGGGGATGATTTTAGAGTTGGCAAAGCGGTACCAGATAGATTTAAAAAATTCGATAATGGTTGGAGATAAACCAATTGATGAAGAGGCTGGTCGCCGGGCTGGGGTGGGGCTTTCCGCTCAAATCTCCTCCCCCTTCCAGATTTTAAATCTCCTGAAACTTTGCTAATCCTCCGGAAAGGAAATATAAAAAATAGGGGGAAGGGGGAAAGGGGGAATCCAGTTGAAAATTTAGAAGATTTAGAGGGGGGTTAGATGTAGTGCCAACTGATTAGCAAAAAGAAGAGAATTGCCAACCACCCATTCATCTCAAAGAAGGCTTTTGGAATATTGACCAAATTCTCCTTCACCAGTTGATGCTCTTGATAGAGCACAATTGCTCCGGCAATCACTGCAACCCATCCCCAAAATCCAATTCCAGCGTAGGCAACAAAGAGAGCCCAAAAGAGAATTGCCAATCCGTGGCACATTTGGGCGACTGCCAATGCCCCTTCCTCCCCAGTTTTAGCTGGGATTGAGAAGAGCCCTTCCCGCCGGTCAAATTCAATATCTTGAATTGAGTAGATAATGTCAAACCCAGAGACCCAAAACATTACCCCAGCTGCTAAAAAGATACTCCACTCAGGAATTGCCTCTTGGACCGCTACAACCCCTGCAATCGGGGCTAAAGCTAAACTGACCCCCAACATTAGGTGAGAGAGGACAGAAAACCGTTTAAAATAGCTATAACTCCAGAGAATAATTAAAAATAGGAATGAGAGTTTAAAGGCCAATTGATTAATTAAATAGGAGCTCCCAATAAAGGCTAAAGCACCTCCCAGCATCATTACCAACAAATCCCCTTCGGTCACCTCTCCAGTTACAGTGGGTCGGTTTGCAGTCCGGGGGTTTTTGGCGTCGATAAACCGGTCCAAATACCGATTTGCCGCCATTGCAAAGGTTCGGGCGCTGACCGCTGCAATTGTGGCTAAAATAAAGAGTCTCCACCCAAACCATCCGTTAGCCCCAACTACCATTGCCAAATAGATAAAAGGGAGGCTAAAAATAGTGTGCTCAAACTTTATCGCCTCCAGTACCCTTGCCACTTTCACCGCCATTGGATACCTTTAGTGTGGTTTTGGAATAGGTCGGACACTCCCTTCCCCTAAGGCCCGGGGGCCAGTTTGCAGAAAAATTATATCAAATAGGTCCGATTACCCCTTCCCCTTTTGGAAATTTTCCCGGCTCTGGGGGGAAGAGGTCTTTTGAGAGAGAAGGGATAAGGGGGATTTTTGGAGATGCGGATAAGTTTAACT
>JBDONQ010000246.1:0-1612 GCA_039831255.1 Campylobacterales bacterium | reverse complement strand
TATCTATTTATCGACGATAGAGTGATTGAGAATGGGGTTGCAGTTTTAAATTTTAAAGGGTTTGAAGTTGCCACCGACATCTCATTGGGGTTCCGGCCCTACGGGATTACCTACACAATTGCAAAAGGGGAGGGAAACCGGATAATTACAATTGACGAGGGGAAAGAATTCTATGTAATTGCGAAAAATTTTTTAAAAGATATCCCAAAACCTCGAATTGAGTACCTTTGGTATGCTCCAATCTACATTTTGGATGAGGAGGAGAGCTATCTGGCGACCCTCCGAACTTTTAAACATATCGATTCCGATGGGGTGGAGTTTTTTGGACCAGTTAAAAAAGGGCAACAGTTTAAACTCTCCTTCGCAGTTCCGGAGGATATTTTGGCCGAGGATCGGCGGGTTGCGAAAAAGTTGAAACCCCAAATCCCCTATCCAGAGTTAACTTTTAATGTTTCCTGTGTCGCCCGGCAGTATGTATTGGAGGATAAGCGGGATCAAGAGATTGGGATTTACACAAATATTTTCAATAGCCACCTCTTCGGCTTCTTCTCTTTTGGAGAGGTTGGGGCCGATTACAAATTTAACCGGTTAAAACTCTTCAACCAAACCTCTCTACTGGCAATTTTAAAGGAGAAGTGATGCGGGAGGAGATTAAAATTAAAATCCTTCAAAACATTTTAGAGGAGGTGACGAAGAAGTATGACTACTTTATCTCCAAACAGCAAGATTTATTGGATAAAACTTTCCAGCGGGCGGTCCGGGATTCTTTAACCGGCCTTTACAATAAACAGTATCTATTTGAATATGGGCAAAATTTGGAGAGACAGCACTATCGGAGTCACAAGCCGTTCCATATAGTCTTTTTTGATTTGGACAACTTTAAAGAGGTCAACGACAAAGAGGGGCACCCGGTTGGGGACCGGGTTCTTCGGGAGATTGGAAAAATTTTTCGGGAAGTGTTTGAATTCGATTGGGTTTTCCGGTATGGGGGGGATGAGTTTGTCGTAATTTCCGAGGATAGTTACGGGGAGATTTTAAAGCGGATTCGGGAATTAGAGAAACGGTTGGAGGAGAGTTTCCCCAAGTATAGATTGGGGGTCTCGTGGGGGATGGCCACTTTCTGCAAAGATGGCCGGGATTTTGGGCAACTACTCCAGTTGGCTGATACCCGGATGTATAAAAATAAACTCCGTAAAAAGAAAAAGATTCCCCTCTCTTTTCCCCAATTTTGGAAGAATTGAGGAGGGAGAATTGGAATTGGAAAGGAGGCGACTGTGAAATTTAAAATTTTTCCAATTGAAGGGGGAATTACAGCGGTGGAGGGGGTTTTTGCCGATGGGATAAATGTGGGGCTGAAGAGGGATGGGCTCGATTTTGGATTTCTCTACTTCCCAGAGGGGGCGACCCTTTTTTATCGACTAACTAGAAACAGATTTAAAGCGGCCCCCCTCCAGCACCTCCTCCAGTTGGCCCCGACTGAGACCAGTTTAGTATTGGTCAACTCCAAAAATGCCAATGCAATGACTGGGGAGGAGGGGCTCCGGCGGATTGGAGAGTTGCTAAATTACCTCCGGGAGAGGAGGGGGAAAGAGCTGAACCTTTTGAACCCGTT
>JBDONQ010000187.1:0-1613 GCA_039831255.1 Campylobacterales bacterium | reverse complement strand
TATCGTTGTCACAACTGGGGGGGTTAGTGTTGGGGATTACGACTTTGTAAAAGAGGTGGTAAAAGGGGTGACTGGGGAGTTTCAACTGCTATTCCACGGGGTAAATATTAAACCGGGGCAGTGGGTAATGGTGGCAAGGGCTGGGGAGTCCAAATATATTGTCTCCCTCCCCGGATTCCCCTACAGTAGTTTTGTAACTTTTCTCCTCTATGTAGTCCCAATTGCTGATAAATTGGGGGGGTTTTCCAATCTTCATCGGACCCAGATGACCCTCGGGGAGAGGTTTCAAAAGCGGTTCCAAAAATATCAATTTGTAGCGGTCAATATCTACAACCGGCCCGCCGGCTTTGTTGTGGATACCGCTGGAAAACGGATTGGGAGTAGCGGAATTTTGACCAATTTAATCGGATGTAAAGGGTTAATGGAGTTGCCAGAAGGGCTATACACACTGGAGCCAGGTAATTCTGTCCAAGTTTTAACTTTTGACCGGGTCCTCTAACCCCCAATTTCTCGGCAATCCCTTCCTTTTCCCTTCCCTTTTTCCGAAAAACTCCCTATAATTTCAACTCCAACGCTCCTTGCTCCAAGTGAGGGGCTAAATAGCCAGAAGGAGTGACTAAATGCGGTATTATGAGACAATGTTTGTTGTAAAGCCCACATTGACTGAAGAGGAGCGGTTAAATCAAGTAAAGTGGGCAACTGAAATTATCTCCAAAAATGGGGGAGAGGTAGCCGGGATTGGGGATGCTGGGGTTCGGCAACTGGCCTACACAATTCGGAAACCCCAAAAGTTTGAACGGGGCCACTATTTTGTCCTCTATTTTACCGGAGAGCCCCAAACTGTGCAGGAGTTGGAACGGCAAATGCGGTATAACGAAGATATCCTCCGGTTTATGACTGTAAAATATGAGACCAAGCGGGATATCCAGCGATGGGAGCAAATGGTACAAAATGTTCAATAAAATCATTTTAATTGGGAATTTAACCCGGGATGTGGAGATAAAATATACCCAAACCGGGACCCCGGTAGCCAAATTTGGATTGGCGACGAATCGGCGGTATAGAGACCGGGCCACTGGAGAGCAACGGGAGGAGACCCTCTTTGTGGATGTGACAATCTTTGGCAGAAGTGCTGAGGTGGTCCACCAGTTCTGCCGAAAAGGACGGCGGGTTTTGGTGGAGGGTCGGTTGGCAATGGACCAGTGGGTCGCCCCCGACGGGACAAAGCGGACAAAACACTATGTAATTGGAGAGCAAGTTAAATTTATGGACAGCAGAGGGGAGATGGAGTTGCCACAGCCCCCGGGGGCCCCTCTCCCCAGTCAAGGGGAACCGGGGAGGAGTTTCCGGGGAACCCAGCCAGAGTTAAATCCAGCGGGGGGAACCCCCTACTCCACCTCCCAACCGGGCCCCTCCTATCCTCCGGAGCCCCATTATCGACCGGAGGGTAGCTCTTCAGAGGGGGGGGCCAATATTCCTCAAATTTCGAAAGATGAGGATTTGCCTTTTTAATGGAAAAATAGGGGGAATTGGGAAAGGGGTATTTAAAAGAGTAAATTGAAAGAGTAAGGAGTTTTGGAGATGGCCAGAAGAAAGTATGGACGGAAAAAGTG
>JBDONQ010000255.1:0-1613 GCA_039831255.1 Campylobacterales bacterium | reverse complement strand
GAGAGTCTCTGTTGAAGGTTTAAAAGGGTCGCTTTAGCCCCTGAGTAGTCGAAAAACCTCTGCTCTTTCTCCAATTTGGACTTGCTCTTCAAATCTTTAATCCGGTTATAAAGCTCCAGTTTCCGGGCTACCACCTTCTGCTGGAGTTGAATTTTCTGCCGGAGAAGCTCCCGTTGCCGGAGGAGGTTTTGGAGTTTTATCTCTTCATCCCGCCGGTCCAGAGCCACAATCACCCCCTTCCCCCTCTGCCCCTCCGCCGACAGATTTACCTCTACCACTTTCCCGGCCACATCGCTCCGGAGGGTCCACCGCTGGAATGGGACCACCTGCCCTTGAAACTGGAGTGGGGCTCCAATTGTCAATCCCCCCCCAACTAGGGCTACAACGAGTTTTCCCATTTAAATCCCCTCCAGTCCAAAGGCTAAGTCGGCAATTAAATCCTCAATATGTTCCAACCCGACACTGAGCCGAATTAATCCGGGGGAGACCCCCGCCTCTTCCAACTCTGTTGGGGAGAGCTGTCGGTGGGTTGTGGAAGCGGGGTGGGTTATCAGGGAGCGGGAATCCCCAATATTGGTCACCAGTTTAAAGAGTTTCAACCGCCGGACCAACTCTACCCCCTCCCGGTATCCGGCCACCTCAAAACTGACAATTCCCCCTCCCAATTTTAAATATTTCTCCCCAAGCTGATTTCCCAACAGCGGGTAGTTAACCCCTTTCACCTTTGGATGGGAGGCTAAAAATTGGGCCACCTTTAACCCATTCTCCGAATGGGTCCGGAACCGGACCCCCAAATGTTCCAACCCCAAAATCCCCAGCCAACTGTTAAATGGGGATGGGACCGCTCCAAAGTCCCTCAACAATCCCAACCGGGCCCGGGCGGTAAATGGAGCTTCAAATTTTTCAATATACCGGAGGCCGTGGTAACTGGGGTCCGGCTCTGTAAATTGGGGGTAGGGACCCCGGCCCAACTTATCCCGGCAACTGGGGCCTTCCACAATTACCCCCCCAATTGCGGTCCCATTTCCGACAATATATTTACTGGTGGAGTGGACCACCAAATCCACCCCCAACTCTATCGGTTTTACCCCGTAAGGGGTGGCCAATGTGTTGTCGCAAATTGTAACCACCCCCCACTGGTTGGCCCTCTCCACAATCCCCTCAAAATCGGGTACCACCAAAGAGGGGTTCCCTATTGATTCAAAGAGAACCCCCTTCACCCCTTTCTCCAGCAACGGCTCCAATGTCTCCGGTCGGGTGGGGTCGAAATAGTGGGCCTCCACTCCCAATCTCTTCAATGTTTGGGTTGCCAATGTAATACTCCCCCCATACAATTTGGAGGAGATTGCAACCCGATCTCCAGCTTGAGCCAAATTTGCTAAAGAGTAGAAAATTGCCCCCATTCCGCTGGCGGTGGCGAGGCTGGCAACCCCCCTCTCCAATTTTCCAATCCGCTCTTCAAAAACCCGGGTAGTCGGATTCCCAATTCGGGTGTAGATATTTCCCTCCCGCTCCAGATTGAATAGGGCGGCCGCCTCCTCCACATCTGTGTAGAGATAGGCGGTGGTCATGTAAATTGGAATTTGAACACTTCTCTCCCGGTCTGGGGTGTA
>JBDONQ010000230.1:0-1618 GCA_039831255.1 Campylobacterales bacterium | reverse complement strand
AGTCGCTACTGGGAGGGGAAGATGGAGTTAAAATGTTAAAAGGCTTTTTCCAATGAAAAGATATCTCCTCCTACTATTGGTGCCGTTACTGGCCCTCGGCTATCGGATTGAGACTGAGGAGTGGCAGAGTGGGTACACCTTTGGGGAGTTTCTCCACGACCACAACCTCAGCTACGACCTATACCTTCAACTCCCCAATCAGATAAAGAGGGCCCTCCGGACAATCCCAACAGGGGCTCAAGTTTATCTATTGATGAACAACAGCCAGATTAAACAGGCGTTAATTCCGTTGGGGAAAGATAAACAGCTCCAGATAATCCGAACAGAGGACCGGTATATTGCAAAAGTGATTCCAATTAAATACGATTTAGAGTTGAAGAAAGTTTCAGTCCCTATTGAGAATTCCCTCAGCTACGACCTTTATGAAAAGGCGAAAACCAATCGGGTTGCACTGGAGTTCCAGAAAATTTTCCGGCATAAAGTAGACTTCTACAAATTGCCAAAGGGGACGGAGGTTCAAGTGGTCTACCGGCAAAAGAGCCGGTTCGGAGAGGTGAGGGATGTGGAGATTTTATTCGCAACAATTGGAAATCAATACTATCGATACTACGCCTTTTTAAATCCTGTAGACCACCGATATTACGACCACCAGGGGAGGAGTTTAACAGGGGAGATGATTGTCTCCCCCCTCTCCCACTACAAAATTACATCCCCATTTGGGATGAGGTACCATCCAATCCTCCATCGGTGGCGGATGCATGAAGGGGTTGACTTGGTAGCCCGGATTGGGGCCCCTGTTAAAGCGGTCGCCAGCGGGGTTGTGATTTATAAAGGATGGATGGGGGGTTATGGCCGGACTGTAAAAATTAAACATCGGGGAGGGTATGTTACCCTCTACGCCCACCTAAAAGGGTGGGGCCATATCCGGAAAGGGAGTTATGTCCACGCCGGTCAAGTAATTGGGTATTTAGGAAGCTCTGGGCTCTCCACAGGTCCCCATCTCCACTTTGGAGTTATGTACCACCATCGGTGGATTAACCCATTCCGATTTAAAGGGAAAGAGGCTAAATATGTCTTAAGAGGGAAGGCAAAGCAAAAATTTATCGCCTATATCCGAAAATTTTTACGGGAACAAAAGTTGGCCTATTTAGAGCAAAAACTCTTTAACCAAAAGAAGGGGAGAGATTGAGACTCCTTTCCCCTCTCCTTTTTCCGCTATTATTAATTGGGAAATTGATAGTTACCCCAATCGGGGTTAAGCCCTACTACTACCCCGGGGAGGAGGTCTCAATTGGCCTCCGGATTATCTCTCCCACTCCCTCCAACTACCACATCTCAGTTACAAAAGGGGTGGAGATGAACCTATCCCACCCCTCCCCCTTTATCTACGATTTAAATTTGAGTTTTTTCGCTTCAAAAAAACCGCTCAAAATTTTAATTGCCGGGGTTACAGGGTTGGAGAGTATCGATTTGGGCCGATATTTAAAACTGAAATCGGTTCCAACCCCCTATCCCCCCTATTACACTGGGGTTGTAGCGGACAAATTGGAGATTTTGGACCCAGCTGCCAGTCGATACCGGGAGGGGGAAGTAATCCTCTCTTTCAATTTGAGAAGTA
>JBDONQ010000026.1:0-1629 GCA_039831255.1 Campylobacterales bacterium | reverse complement strand
TTTTCACTAACTTTTAACCCGGCTGAGGTGGGTGCTGTTCCCCGCCCCCGCCACCGGGGATTTTATCGGCACAATACCAAAATTTAACCTCCCCGTGGGATGGAACCCCTCGATTCCACTCCATCCCAATGGCGGTGACTTTCAATCTCCTCTGGTCTTGGGAGTGGCAGGCGTTCCAAATTTAGTAGATTTTCCCCCGGTTGGAACTCCAGTCTCTATACCACTTTTTGAGAAGGGGGGGTTAACAATTAGATTCGGCATAAATCCCCTTTTCCCACTCACTCTCCTTCCGAATCTCCACTTACACCTGTTGGGCTGTCCCTTTGGAGAGGGCCAATGCAGAGGCGATTAAGAGAGCTCCAAACTGGAGACCATCTACCCCTTTTTTGTTTGAATTCTATTTAAAATTTTTGGGCTTCCATTGAAGAGGAGAAGGGGTCAGAAAAAAGAATTTTAAATCTTTGAAAAGATAAATTGGAGTTAATAAAATTTGCAACTAGGACCCTCTATCTCTTCTCCTCAACTCACTTGATATAGTTTGGGGAAATTAGATAGAATAAAAAAAAGTTAATAATTGCTGGGAAAGGAGAAAGATGGAGATATTACCAATAGAGAGGTCAAAGGAGTGGGGTAGGAAAATTAAAGAGTTGAGACAAGATAATGATTATACCCAACAGGAGTTGGCGGAAGAGGCGGGGGTCTCCAGTGTAATTATCTCCAAATTGGAAAATGGAAATTTTGAAAAGGTATCCCTCCTCTCTTTAATGAAAGTGTTGAAAGTTTTAGGGTATAAATTGGAGATTGTTCCAAAGGGGGCTCAACTGGAAAAGGGGGAATAGATGGGTAAAAAAGTTATTGCCACCAATAAAAAGGCTTACCACGATTACGAAATATTTGATAAGTATGAGGCTGGGATTGAGCTAAAAGGGAGTGAAGTGAAGGCCCTCCGGGAGGGACGGGTCAATTTAAAGGATAGTTATGTGAAGATAAAGGATGGGGAGGCGTGGTGGATGCAGGGGCATATCTCCAATTTGAATACCACCTACCAAGCGTTCCGGCATGATGAGAAGAGACCAAGACGGCTACTTCTCCACAAACGGGAGATTGCAAAGTTGGCTGGGTATAGTAGTGAAAAGGGGTATACCCTTGTGCCAACAAAAATTTACTTCAATGACCGGAATATCGCTAAATTGGAGATTGCAGTGGCAAAGGGACGGAAACTCCACGATAAAAGGCGGGTTTTAAAAGAGCGGGAGTTGGAGAAAGAGGCGAAACGGGCGATGAAGAGGTTTGGGTTTTAAAGGGTGCTGGGATATGAGAAAAGGTGAAAAGTATTAAAAAAGGGGGATTGGAATTTGGAAAAAGAGAAGGGGTTTGGAAGGGGAAGGGGAGAGATAGGGCAATTGAGATTTAATCGGGAAGGGGAGGGGAAAATTTTGAAATAAAAAAGAGACCTAGTCACTCTATTTTTTGTTATAATCGGGCTCCGGAAAGAGGGAACTCAATTTCACTAATTTCAAAAAAGGAGGCTAAAAATGCCAAAGATTAATCGGTATCAAGATATCTCTCAAATTGATAAAGAGGCCAAAAAGGATTATATCGACCGGCACTCCCCTTTTATTCATTGTG
>JBDONQ010000111.1:0-1633 GCA_039831255.1 Campylobacterales bacterium | reverse complement strand
CACCAGAGGAGATTGTCGACCCGACACTACTTATAAAACTACCGAGACTACTCCAGAATCCCATCTATTCTCCCTCCTGCCGGGTTATTAACCGGTAGGTGTAAAAGTAAAGGTTTAACAGATTGGAGTAGAGGGAGTGGAGTTTTGGGGAGGCTTTCCCCTCCACCACCTCTTTTAACGGCAGGAGTAGGAGTCGGAACTCTTTTAAAAGGGATTTTCGATTCCGGAGATGGAGGGTATTTTCCCGGAGTTGGGTTGAGTACTCCTCCATCCGGTGGGGGTATAGGTGGGATAGGCTCTCCCCCCTTTGAACCTGCCGGGTCAGATGCTCTATCTGTTTTAAAAGGAGTAGATTTCCTTGGTAAGATTTGGGGAGGAGCGGAAGGGCCCCTTTAATCCCCTCCAATAGCAGGGCGAAGAGGGTGGTAGGGGGATTTTCCGGGGTAATAACCCCTTGGAACTCCTCTATTACCTGCCTCAACTGGAATTCTTGGGGGGTTTCAAAGGTCTCCCTCCGAAACCGGTTAATCTCCCGCATCTTCCCCCCCTTTCTCCGCCAACTCTTCCAACTTCTCCTCAATAGGGAGGTTTACCTGTTGGTAAAACTGCTGAAATCGCCCTTCTACTTGACAGAAGAGGAGGGACTGGAGGGGAACCCTCTCCTCCCAATTTGGTGGGGGAAGCTCCCCAATCCCCTTCCGGGGAGCTAATTTGAAGGGCCCTTTAAACTCCCGCCGGGGCCCTTCCGGGAGGAACTCCCCAGTTACCAGATTGTAGAAGAGCTGTTTTTTGAGGAGCAACTTCTCCAACTTCCGGTAGTATAGGGTGTGCCGGAACTCCTCCGCCCCTACAATTGGCCGAAGGTGGAATGTAAACTCCCCCACTGGCAACCCAACTGGAAATTTGGGGTTGGGGGTGAACTGGAATTGGGGATTTGACCAGTTGTAGTAGAGGTTTTCCACCGGCCGGAGGGAGATTTCCACCTGTCCACTCTCCCTCACCAACCACCGGGCCACCTCCCGGTAGTGGCTAACCCCTTCCAGCTCTTCCACCACCTCCTCCAACCCCTCCTTTAAAAACTCCTTCTTCCCCAACTCTATCTTTTGGGTCAACTTTATCTCCCCCAACACCGGGGGGTAGAGGGGGTACCTGCTTCTCCTCTCCAGTTTAGCCGGATCGAAGAGTCGAAGTTTCTCCGAATAAAGGTCCAAAACTACCTCCCACAACCCCTCCCGATTTATTTTCCGGAGGAGCTGGTCCAATAGGAGAAACTTACTCCCCTTTTTCGTAATTTTCTTCTCTTTAAAAGAGTATAACCCCCGCTTCTGCAACAGTTCCAGTTGGGAAAGAATTCCCCTCACCCCAAGGCCGGTCCCCTTCCCAATCATTTGAGCCGAGAGCCCCCGCCACAACCCCTCCAAGATCATTAATGGAGTTTTTCCAAGGCTCTCCAATTCCCCAAACTTTACCTCCACTTGAAACCGTTGAAACTTAAGGGATACCATTTAAACCCTTTCCAAATTTTTCTATTTTCCACCCCCTCCCACCCCCGCTGTTTAGCTCAAAATATCAAATCATCCACAGTTAAATAGTCCACATCCCCAAACCGCTCAATTTTCCGCTTGTCCACTGT
>JBDONQ010000188.1:0-1633 GCA_039831255.1 Campylobacterales bacterium | reverse complement strand
GTTGGAAACTGGAACCGATGGTAAGAGACCCCTTTTTCAAAAAGGGGGGGGCCAAAAATCTCCAATTTAGTCTCTATTATCCGGTCCAAACTTTTAAAATAGTCCAGATGCTGAGGTCCAACCCGTCCTAAAATCCGATACTGGGGCTGGACCAACTCCACAATCTCCCGGATGTCCCCCGGTTCCCGGGCTCCCATCTCAACAATGTAGATTTGGGTCTCCGGCGGTAGAGAGGTGTTAATATCCTTTAAAACCCCTTTCAATGTATTTACACTTCCCGGGGTTGGATAAACTTTAAAACTCCCCTCCAACAGCTGGGCTAAAAAGTGTTTTATTGAAGTTTTTCCATAACTGGCGGTGACCCCCACTACAACAGGGGAGATTTCCCGGAGCCGGGCCCGGGCTTGCCGGTAGAACTGGACCAACTGCCAATTTTCCCAAAAGGTAGAGAGGATTAAAGTGACCCCCAACCCTCCAATTATTAACCCCACCCCGGTTAACGGAGTTGGGTCAAAAATAAATGTAAACCCCCCAATTAACCCTACTATCCCCCCAATCCCTAAAAACCGGAGAACCCGGAGGGTCAATTGAGCCCCTTTTTTTAAATGGAACTTAAAAATGAGAAACGGAAGGAGGGGGAGGAGGAACCGACCCCAACTGGGGAGGAGGGGGAAGAGGAGAAGGGGGAGGAGGAAGTAGAGGAGATGGAGGAGAGGGTTGTGAAAATGGAGGAAAATCCGCTTCAATTTGTAGCTATACCACTGGAGAGCGGTAATTGCGTAGTAGGAGAGCCAGAGGAAAAGGCCTACAAATCCTAAGAAGTTAAAAAAGGCTTCCCACCCATTGGTCCCCTGATTTAAATATAAAAACCAACTCATTTTTACCCTTTTAACTGGATTAGCAAATAGAAAAGGGTCCCCCCCAATAAAATATAGAGGAGGGAGGTGGCCATCGGAGAAGGGGCCCAAAATTTCAAAGCAGTTCCAAAACTCCTCTTTACCTTTCTTTTTTGGAACTGGATTGAGTAAACCTCATCCAAAAGGAGATGGCTTAAAAACCCAAGGGTTAAAAATAACCCGGTTAAAAGCCCCTCTCTCCACCGGAATCCCCCCCAATGGAGGAGAATTCCCCCCCACAACCCCAATAAAATCCCCATTGGGACCGAATGGAAAACCCCCCTGTGACGGAAGAGGGATTGGATGAGGGAGAGGAGAGAGAGGGTTCCAAAAAAGAGGAGAAGCCCCCCTATCGCCCCCCCCACCGCCGGGGGAAGGGGGGCAGGGGTAAGTTGAAGCCCCAACTTAACCCCAAAACTCCCGATTAACCCCCCAATTGAGTATTGGACTATCCGGGCGGGGATTGAGTTTCTCTCATCCAAATCGGGGAGAAGCCCCCCCAACCCGGCTAACCCAACTGCAACTGGGAGGAGGGAGAGGGGGAGATACCCTCCCTCAACTCCAATACTCCCCCCGATTAATCCCATTACAATCCCCCCTTTAAAATGGATATCAAATCCAGCCATTGCCCTCCTTTTTCCCAAAATTTTAATAAATAGGGGAGAAAGGGTAGAATTGGGTAAAAAAAAAGGTATGCCAATGGAAGGGCAGAACTACTTAAAAGGAGGGGAACTCTG
>JBDONQ010000275.1:0-1634 GCA_039831255.1 Campylobacterales bacterium | reverse complement strand
TTCCCCCTTCCAGTAGGGGAAGACTCCTTCTCTCCAATTGGAAAAAGGGTAGAAACCATCCCCTCTTTTCAATTTTAACCTCCCAATATTAATTGCCGATATTTTCAGAATTTTTATCCGGGGAAACTTTTTTAAACCGGAGCAGAATTGAAAAGGGGATAACCCCCGCTGGAGGGGGGAAGGGATTGAGGGAGTTATTGTAAGGATTCCAATGCCCGCTGAAGAAGCTCCCCGTGGTAGAGCTCCTGCCGGGAGATAAATAAGAGAAACTCTTTCAATTGGGGGTTCCCAATCTTCTCAGCCAAAATTAGGCAGTTCTTCTCGGCATCTTTCTCCTCTTCAATATTCTCTTTTAAAAATTGGAGGAGATTCTCCCGGCGGAACTTCTCCACTGAAACTACCCGGGGGAGGGGGAGTATCCCCATTTGAGCCGCCAATTCTCCAAACCTTTTCAAATGGTAGATTGAATCGTAAGCCAAATCGGTAAAAGCGCTATTGGCAGTGGCATTGGTTGAGTAGATTTTGTAGAATGTGTAAATTGTGATTAATTCATACTCTTTAAAAGTCTCTTCCAACAGAAAGAAGACCAGTGCTTTCCGATTTTCTTCACTCAACTCCACTCCGGGGAGGGTTTGGTGGTCGTTAAAAGCGGTGACAACTCCCTCTGCTTCCAACCCTTTTAATTGGGAAAGGAAGTAAGTATCATCATTTTTAAACCGGAGGATTGTCGGTTCTTCACTTTCGTAACTCTTTAAATTTTGCTCCAAATCCTCCCTCAAATACTCCAGCACCTGATTGTAGGTTTTCAATTCCTTTAGCTTCTCAAGCTCCCGGTAATTGAAAGAGGCGTCAAACTCTTCCCCTTTCCGCTTCCCATCCTCCATTGCCCAAGCGGTATGTCGATACTTAAAATCTGCAATACTCTCCAGTATCCGTCGAACCTCTGGGGCCTCCTGAAGAATTAAAGAGCTGTACAGAAATTTTAAAAAGCTAGTCTGTTGCCGAACTACCTGTTCCCGAAACATTTTATCCCTTTTTTATCCGATTTTAATCTGTTCCCCCTCCCTCGGTTTGACCTATATCAACCGATTTAAATTGGAAAAAAGAGGGGAGAAGAGGGAGGGTTACCGGGGAAACTGGTCCGTCTCCCCTTCAATTACCCGAACTTGGGGGCTGGGATGATATGGGGACGGGTTGGAGAAATCCCCTGAGGAGGTGGAGGATTCGGGAGAGGTGAAGGGTTCAGGGGGAACGACAGGGGAGAGGGGAGGGGTAGGCTCGGTTTTTGGGGTACCGGAAGGGGGAAATGTGGCAGGGGGGGGTGAAGGGGGTACCACCTCAGCAAATCCCCGGTCCACAATCTGGTATAGTTTAGTCTGATACTGGACCTGATGGTCGGTCATTGTTAAATGAAAATCCCCCAGTTGCCCTATTGGATTCCCCACTTTAAAATTGTAAATCCCGTTCAACAGAACCGCTGAGGTGTACCCCAACCAGTTATACCGGAGGTCTCCCCCCAGTAATTGGGAGATATCCAAAAGCTGGTCTGGGAGATTTTGAATTGAGTTTGCTACTATTAATTTCTCCCGATCCCGGGGTTGGGTTAAATCGATTACCCGGGGGGAGTAGGAGAG
>JBDONQ010000016.1:0-1642 GCA_039831255.1 Campylobacterales bacterium | reverse complement strand
GGGTGAGAGAGGTAGTAGACCCCCCGGAGGTAGTCTAAAAAACTCCCCTTTTCCAAAAGGGGGCTATATCTCCTTTCTATCTCTTTTAAGGCTTGTCCAAAAAGTTACCTATCCCGATATAGATAGGCAATAATTCCAAGGACCGCCAAATATTCTTCCGGGAAAATCCTTTTCTCCAATCCCACTTTTAAAAACTCCATTCCCACCCCCTACTGGAGGAAAAGTTGGCAATCCAACCCTTTTACCTTCTCGGGGTCTTTATTGACGGTCGCCTCTGGCAACTCCTCCTCCAAATTCCCTATCTTTTTCGACAACTCCTTCACCTGTTTGCTCCCCAACTCCTCCGGTATCTCACTTTTGTTTGAAAATATAAGTACTCCTTTTCAGATGCTCTTTCAACTCCCCAATTGGGACTACCCATTAATTGCCAAATCCAATAGCTCCACCACCTTCTCAGTCAATGTTAAATAGACTTTCCTAACAACCCCCTTATTAGTTCAATGCTAATTCCATTTAAAATTGTAGCCCCGGTTATCGCGTTTCCCCCGACAGGAATCTCAATTTGGGAGAGCCCAATAATATAAGAACCGGGCCCCCCCTTCTCTAATCCAACTGGCCATCGTTGAGACAAAAGAGGCTGAGGTTGGGGCCCAGCCCCAGAGGTGAAGTAACTAATTCTCCCACCTACTGCAATTGTCCCAATCATTGTTATTGCGCTGAAATAATCGGTTCTCAGAAAGGAATCGGATAAACCCTTTTAAAAGTCAACCTATCCCCGTCGCTGGAACACACTTTAGCGACGGGGAGGAGGATTGTCGTTGCTACTGCTCCCCCAATTTTTAAGAATTTCCGACTATCTATTCAACCCCCTTTTCCCAGTTTCCAACTCAAATTTTAAAGAGAAGATGAAGAAATGACTGGAAAAAGAATGCTCCATTAAAAAAGAGGGCTAAAGAGAGAGATCTCCGACCTGATAACAAACTTTCACTTTTAGTTGAATTTAATGGAGGGAGAAGGGTTGTAAATTTATCTCAACTGAAGAAGAATAGCTAATTGAGTGGCGGAGGGGGTGGGATTCGAACCCACGGTGGGGGGCTACCCCACAACGGCTTTCAAGGCCGCCGCCTTAAGCCACTCGGCCACCCCTCCATTCGAGTTGGAGAGCTTAAAAAAGGTATTCAATTTTCTGGAGAAGAATTCTACCAAAACCGATTGATTTGTCAACCTCTTTTTTATTTAAAATCAGTTAGGTGGAGATGAATTTGCTATACCCGAAAGGTATTATCTATTACTTATCTATTACTTGACGTTTTGGATAAAAAATGGTTTGAATGTAGTAGATATGTATCGAATTGGGGGTTAGGCAGAGAAACTTAATATAAAAACGGGAAAATTCTTTATCATATCTACAACTATCCAATGAACTGACTCCACTATTTCAATTATTGCAACAGGTGTTTAAACAACTTATTCCATTTGGAAGATTTTTTAAAAATAGAGATGGATTTAGGAGTAGAGCATTTCCCAATAATAAACAATCGTAAAAAAATACCACTCCAAAGTGGTTCAAGAAAATCGGAAATCTAATTAAAAGAGTTCAAAGAGGATTATTAAGAAAACAGAAAGGAAGTGAAGAGCGGAA
>JBDONQ010000069.1:0-5896 GCA_039831255.1 Campylobacterales bacterium | reverse complement strand
AAATCTTTTGCAAATTTCCCGTTTTGAATCTCTTTTAAAATCTCCTTCATCGCTTTTCGGCTCTCCTCCCCAATTACCCGGGGGCCACTAATGTAATCCCCATACTCGGCAGTATTGGAGATAGAGTATCGCATATTGGCCAATCCCCCTTCGTAGAGGAGGTCTACAATCAATTTCAACTCGTGGAGACATTCAAAATAAGCCATCTCCGGGGCGTACCCAGCCTCTACCAATGTATCGAAGCCCGCTTTAATTAAACTGGTAACCCCCCCACAGAGGACCGCCTGTTCCCCAAACAGGTCTGTTTCAGTTTCATCTTTAAAAGTGGTTTCAATAATCCCTGTCCGACCCCCTCCGATTGCTGCGGCATAACTAAGGGCCAGCTGTTTTGCCTCCTCTCCCCCTTGGTAAACTGCAATTAAATCTGGAATCCCCCCCCCTTTTAAAAACTCGCTCCGGACAGTGTGGCCGGGGGCTTTTGGGGCAATCATAATTACATTCAAATCTTTCCGGGGTTTAATTAGTTGGAAGTGGATGTTGAACCCGTGGCCAAAGGCGATTGTAGCCCCCTCTTTTAAATTGGGTTCAATTTCAGAATAGTAGACATCGGGCTGAATCTCATCTGGGAGGAGAATCATCACTACATCGGCCCCTTTTACCGCTTCTGGAACCGTTTTTACCTCCAACCGATGTTTTTCAGCCCGCTTCCAAGATTTACTCCCCGGTCGGAGCCCCACTACCACCTCTACCCCGCTATCCCGGAGGTTTAGAGCGTGGGCGTGCCCTTGGGATCCAAACCCAATAACCGCCACCTTTTTGGAGCGGATAATAGAGAGGTCACAATCTTTATCGTAGTAGATATTGAGACCCATTTATCTCTCCTTTTTGATAAAATTGTTCAAATTATATCAAACCGAATGGGTATCTTTTATGGGGAGAAATTTGATACTTTTGGGAGTTCTGCTGGCGGTTGGAGGGAGAGGGGCCGATTTGGGAACCCTTTTTAAACAGGGAAAATATCGGCAAATCTGTCAACAGCGGTGGGGATATATTAAAAAATTTAAAAGAAGAGATGAGCGGGTTCTGTCGGTTGTAGCTTACAGTTGTTTAAAGATAGGGGGAATTACCCCAGCCCTCGATTTGGCAAAAAATCTCTACAAAACCCCCACTGGCCGGGTAAATGGGAGTTATATTTCCGCCCTTTTTTTGATAAAAAAACTTCTAATCCAAGTAATTCGGGATAACTTAAATTTGACCAATTTAAAACTTCCTACGGTGGAGGGGGAGGGGCTATTGCTCCAATTTTTTAATCGGGTAAAGGGGTTGAACTTTTCCCGGGAGGGGGAGTGGATTGTCACTAAAGACCGGAAATTTAGGGGAAAGGTTACAAAAGGGGGGAACATTGTTGTCGAGGAGTTGGACCAAAGTGGAAATCCCATTAAAAAGGAACTCTATTGGTAGGTGAAAAAGAGTTGCAGATATTGAAAGAGTATCTCCGGAAAGATCCATTGGCCCGGCGTCTTTTTGAGAAGAGGTTGATAACCCCGGAGCAACTTTGGGAGGCCCTCCAAATTAAAAAAGAGCAACGGACCAGAAATATTGCGGAAATTTTATATGAATTGGGGTATCTCTCAAAAGAGGATTTTTTAAAAGAGGTGAGCGCTGAGTTAAATATCCCCTATTTGGATAAGTTGGAGGGGGTCCGGATGCGGGATATCAAAATCCCCGCTTCAATTTTAAAACAGATTTTGGCGGTTCCAATTGAGGTTCGGTTCAACAAAGTAAAAGTGGCAATGGCAGACCCCCTCAACTGGAATGCGGAGGCCTACATTCGGCGATTTTACCCAAACCGGAAAATAGAGAAGTATCTGGTGTTTAAAGAGGACATTTTAAAAGTTATAAAAGTTTTGGAGAATCGGGAGAAGATTCAATCGATTATCGCAGATATTAAGCGGGAACTCCGGGGGGAGGAAATTGTAGGGGAAGATTCGGCAATTGTCCGGTTAATTAAATATATTATCTTCAACGCAATTGACCGGAAGGCCAGCGATATCCATATCGAGGCGGAAGAGAACTACGGAGAGGTCCGAATCCGGATTTTTGGGACTCTCTATGAATTTTTAGATTTTGATAAAGAGATTTTCAATGCACTGGCCTCCCGGTTGAAATTGATGGCAGGGGTGGACCCTTCAGAACGACGGAAACCCCAGGACGGGGCCTTCTCAATGGAATACGATGGAAATAAGTTTGACTTCCGGTTCTCCAGTTTACCGACAGTCTGGGGGGAGAGTCTGGTAATCCGGATTTTGGACAAGCGGAACATTTTAAAGAAGATTGATGAGATTGGAATTAGTGAAAAAAATCTGGCTTTAATGAAAAAAGCGTTGGCAATGCCCAATGGAATCTTCTTAGTTACTGGGCCCACTGGGTCCGGGAAATCTACCACCCTCTACGCTTCTTTAAATGCAGTTGTAGGGGTGGATAAAAAAGTTATCACTGTTGAAGACCCGGTTGAATACAAACTTCCGGGGATTCAACAGGTCCAAGTAAATCCAAAAGTGGATATGACTTTTGCGGCCGCCCTCCGGAGTATCCTCCGGCAAGACCCGGATATTATCATGATTGGGGAGATTCGGGACTTGGAAACATTGGAAATTGCGATTAAAGCGGCATTAACTGGGCACTTGGTTCTCTCCACCCTCCATACCAACGACGCAGTTAGTGCAATCTCCCGGATGATTGATATGGGGGTAGACCCCTTCATGGTGGCCAGCTCTCTAATTGGGGTAGAGGCCCAACGGCTTGTTAAAACCAACTGCCCCTACTGCAAAGTTCAGTACAAACCGGCCGATATCTATTTGGAGCCAATCCGGAACCACCTGCCAAAGGATGCCAAATTTTTCCGGGGGAAAGGGTGTGAAAAGTGCAATATGACCGGATTTGCCGGCCGGACCCTGATTTCAGAGGTCTTTTTAACTGATGAGGTGTTGGAGAGTAAAATTGCAAAAAATAAAGAGAAACTGGAGATTTTGAGCTACCTCCGGCAGAAAGGGTACCGAACAATGTTTTTTGATGGGTTAATTAAAGCGTTGGAGGGGATTACCCCTCTGGAAGAAGTCTACCGGGTGGCTAAGCTATGACATTTAAATACTACGAAGTAACATTCTTTAAACGGGGGAAAAAAGAGAAAAAGATTATCCGGGGACTCAATCGGCAAGAGGCGATTCAAGCGGCTCAAAAAATGAATTTAGGCCGGGTAATTGAGGTAAAAGAGATTCCCGTCCCGTTTAGTGAGCGGATTCGCTATTTAACCGATTTAATCAAAAGTCGGTTAATGAAAAAAAAGGTGGATGTTTACGCCTATATCGCCGCCCTCCGGCAGTTGACAGTAATGGTAAAGGCAGGTATCTCTCTAAAAGATTCGTTGGAGGATATTGGGAAATATACTGAAGATGAGACAGTAAAAGAGATTTTTTTAGCTGCAGCAGAGGCGATTGATAGCGGGAAAACCCTCTCCTCGGTTTTTGAGCGGTACGAGGCGTATGTTGGGGGTATCTCTGTCGCGATGATTACATTGGGGGAGCAGACTGGAGATATTGTAATGGCTCTGGAGAATTTGGCCAATATTTATGAGAAAATGGCCAACAACCGGAAACGGATGGTAAAGGCTCTCCGGTACCCAATTACAACATTAATTGCAATTGCCGGGGCTTTTGTATTCTTGGTAATGTTCGTTGTCCCAAAATTTAAATCCATCTTCGCCGAATTGAAAGCGGATTTACCCCTTCCAACTAAAATTTTATTGGGGGCTGAGTACATTTTAAGCCATTACGGGTGGTTTGTGGCGGCGGGGATAGTAATTGCCGGAATTGTCCACTCCTTTATGTACAAAACTTCAAAACACTACAAGTATCGGGCTGATGCACTGGCGCTAAAAACTTTTCTAATCAAAGATGTAATTTTATACGGAAGTATGCAACGGTTTTTAATGGTTCTGGGAACATTGATTAGAAGTGGGATTCCATTAATAGATGCGTTAAAAATTGCCCAAGGGATTTTGGGGAACGCGGTGTTGCAGGATAAAGTAACCTACATAATTAGGGGGATTAATCAGGGACGGGGATTGGGGGAGATGTTAAAAGAAGTGGAGATTTTGGACTTTATCGCGTTAAAAATGATTGAAGCTGGGGAGAAATCGGGGGATTTGGATGAGATGTTAACCCGGGCAGCCAACTACTACGATGAAAAATTTGACGCAGTTATCGACAATATGCAAGCGGCAATTGAACCGATAATGATGTTGGTAATTGGAGGATTGGTCCTGTTGATCGCATTGGGGGTTTTTATGCCAATGTGGAACTTAGGACAGGCGGTCCACCAAAACGGATAATTCTTTCTCTACTGCTTTTTTCTCCTCTTTTATTTCATTCTTTTCACTTTACCGGGGAATTAGGAAAAGGACTCTCCCCGGAAAAAGTGGATAAAATTGGAGAAAGCTCAAAAAAGTGGAGAGAAGATGAAGTATACTCTCTTCGTATACGGCAGTTTAAAGAGGGGGAAACCCCTCCACTTCTATTTAAGCCGGGCCCAATTTTTGGGGGTAGGAGTAACGGAGGAGCGGTATCCGTTAATTTTAGCGGAGGAGGGGTGGTACCCCTACCTATTGGATTTCCCCGGAAAAGGGTACCGGGTAACTGGAGAGCTCTACTCAATTGACTATCCCACTTTAAAATTGATAGACCAAGTGGAGGAGTATCCTAAATACTACATTCGGAAAAAAATCTATATAGAGATGGAAAAACCGGCCCCCAACTCCTCTCTTAAAAAAGGGGAAAAAGTGGAGGCACTCTGCTATTTTAAGCGGACCCCAATTCAATTCTCCCTTTCCCACTGCCTTTTCCAATTTTGAAAAGAACTCTTTTTGGAAGGGGGGAATTTATTTTTTATCGAATGGAATTAACCAAAAATTAACCGCCTCCTATTGACAAAACAGAAATCGAAGGTATAATTCCGTTGCGGAGCTACGGATTTTTTTCCAAAAGAAAAAGAAAATAAAAAAAATAAACCTTATAATTAAATTAAAAATAAAAAAGGAACTAGAACTAGAAAAGTAACGAGAGTTACTTAAACTAAACAATAGTTATTAAAGGTCCTATAGTTAAAAAGAAGTGTCTTTATCTAGAAACCTTTCTACTTCTTTATTCCTCTTTACTTCTTTTCTTTCTCTACAAAAGAAGGGAGTTTTTTTAGAATTCGAATGAGATTCTCTTCTAGAAGGAGTTGAATTGATTATTCGGAAACTCTTTAAATTTGAAGCATCCCATATTGTTCGAAACTGTACTACCCGTCGATGCAGTAGAAGTCTCCATGGCCATAGTTATAAAGTAGAAGTAAAACTCCATTCCAACTTTCTAGATCGGGGAGGGATGGTGTACGACTTTGGGCTAATGAAAAGGGAGATTGGAGATTTTATTGACAGTTTCGACCACTCTCTCCTCCTATGGAAAAGGGATAATCCCGAGCTATTGGAGTTTGGAAAGAGTTTCAGTGAAAGGTGGATTCTACTTCCTATAAACCCCTCCGCTGAACAGTTGGGGAGACTCTTTTTTTTAGTTATTGACAAAATTTTAAAACAGACCCTCTTTCAAAACCGGGAGAGGGGAATCCAACTTTACTCAATTGTAATTCACGAAACTGAAACCGGATATGCCGAGTGCTTTAGAGAGGACGCTTACAATTTCGCTGGAATGGGAGAGATAAAATTGGAGGAGATTATTTTTAGCCCCCAAATCCAACGGGAATGGAGAAGTGAAATGTGGTGGGAGAGACTTTTAAAAGGGGAGCTCTTCCAAAACCCCCCTCCCCACTAGTTTTTCTCTCCGCTAGAGTAAAAAAA
>JBDONQ010000177.1:0-1666 GCA_039831255.1 Campylobacterales bacterium | reverse complement strand
CATCGCCTTTTAAGGCGGTGATGAAAGGCGGATAAAAAAATTCTCGGAAATTTAATTTCCGTTTGAATTTTTTTATAAATTTTATTTTAATAGCGATAACCAAGTTAAGCCGATAAAAAGTAGGGCTGGAGCAGTCCGAATTAATGGCTGTGGAGGTAGCTCTGGCGGGGTCTGTTTATACAGACTAGTCATCTACCTGTGAAGCAGGAAGCCCCACCTTTTAAGGCGGGGTAGCTCACCTAAAGATTGGCTAAATCTCCCGGTGAATTTCCTCCGGGGAGAGTCTCCAAACTGGAACTCCACAGTACCTCTCCCCCTCTGGGCAGTAGGGTTTTACCCCCAACCACCGGCGGACTTGGCAGGGGGCCCCAAACAACCGGTCTGGGATTTCCCGGCGGACCAACTCCACCATCTGATGTTTTGCTAACCAAAAAATCTCTTCTTGGGCGTTCAAACAGAGACGCATCTGGAGTTTGTGGTGGTAGCTCCCCAAATCCCCCCCTTCCACAATCTCTATTAAATGGCAATTTAACAGTGCGTAAGAGGCCTCCCCAAACCCCAATCTCTCCCGCTCCTGTTCGAAAAAGTTGTAAGCTGACTCCACCAATTGTTGGTAGAGCCGATACGCCTCCGGCAAATCTGCAAGGAGAGGGGGGATGTAGTAGTCGGGCCCACTGTAGAGCTCTTCCAATCGGGGGCGAATCCCGGTAGTTCGCCGGTGCCGTTGATTTTGGGCGTCGGCGGAGAGGGAGAGTTTTAAATAGAAAGAGGCGTATCCCACTTCCCCCCAGTCGGGGTAGAGAGTATTGAAGCGAAGAACCTCAGCCCGGTTCACCCCCACTTTAAATGGGAAGTAGTGGAGATGGAGGAGCTGAACCCAGCTGGGGTCCACCCCCAACTGCCCCCGGTAACTCCCAATCCACTCCCGCTGTTTCCATTCCTGCCACTGGAGGGTTGGGAACTCTACCGGGGCCCTCTCCGCCTCCTCCACAATTGGCCCCAAATCGGGGTCCATCTCCAGTAGTTGCCGTTTCAGCAGTTGGGCAAACTCCCTCCCCTCCCTCTGGGCCTCTGGCAACTCTTTTACCCCTCCCAAATATCGGAGAATTGTGACTAGACTGACTGTATGGTAAAGGTGGGCAGAGGTTCCCAATGGAAGAATATACCGGGCAAACTCTTGGGCCCTCTTCTCTGCTTCCCGGAGATTTTTCCGGTAATCTGGCAACATTTTTAAAATTAACGGCTGGAGAAGCTCCTTCAACCGAAGGTACCCCTGGTGAAGTTTCCGGTAAAACTTCTCCCACTTTTCTCGGTTTCCCCTTTCTGGATAGTAGAAGCTCTCCGGGGAGACCGGGGCATATCGCTGGGAGACCTGTTCAGAGTTGTAAAATGGGTGGCTGTGGAGAAGGCGCCAAATTAAGAGTCGGCTAACCCCTTTTATTAAGAAAGTGAAATGGGGATGGATAAAGGTGGTGTGGTGCCCCCCTTCAAAAAGCCCTTTTAACAACTCTTTTTTCCGGGGCCAGTTGGAAATTTGGATTGGAAGGAGGGGGGTGGGGGAGTAGCAACTCCGGGCAGTGGCGGTAACCAAATCTGACGGGGTGTAAGGGGGGGTCCCATTGGTGACCCCTATTAGTCGAAGTTCCACCCCTACTCCCACTCAATT
>JBDONQ010000240.1:0-1669 GCA_039831255.1 Campylobacterales bacterium | reverse complement strand
AGCAGGGAAAGGTGAGGGGAAGGGTGGAGAGAGGAGAGAGTCTACTTTTCCCCGGGAAGAGAAGGGTCTCTACCTCTCCTTTCAAAAGTTTTTATTCCCAGAGTTTAAAATCTATTCAAAAATCTTAGACCATCGGAAAGGGAAAGAGAGAACTCCTCAAAGTGGAGACCAAAGGTAGTTGTATTCCAATTTAATTGGGGGCCAATTCCCGGAAATGGAAAATAGACCGGTTCGGGAGTCGTTGAGAAAATTGGAGGGGAAAAGTTTTCCAAACTTTTCCTCTTTTAAGGTAAAAAGAGAGATTAAAATCGACTGGGAATTGAAAAGGAGTTATTTCTACGCCTTCAGTCACCCGGGGTAAGCAAACTACTCTTTTTTGGCTCTTTGCCCAATTTATGAAAGATGGGTGAAGAAAGAGGAAAGGTAGGTCCAAAGGTTCAAGCAGGATTAATCTCCCTATCCAAATCTTCTAAAATTTTAATTTTCTACTCTTATCGGGAATTGGATTACTGGAGTTTGGATACCCTTTGCATAAAAAGCCCTGAAGCTTTTCAGTTTATCTAATTGGTGGGTCGATATATTGGAGCTGATTGGGAATACCAAACTGTCTCTCTCCGGGAGCCGGAGGGGTTTTGGAAAATTTTACCCCCCAATTAAAATCTCCCCCTTCCCCCAGTAGTATAATTGGGGAGTTTTTCCGAAAAGGAGAGGTAATGAGGCCAATTTGGAGATGGAATTGGGGAGTGGTAGGGGGGGTAGTAGTTGGGATACTCCTCCTCCTACTCCGGCAGTTACTAATTGGACCACCCCAAATCAACTGGGTAGAGAAAGGGGCCCATTTAATCCCAAAGGAGGGGAGAACTTACCTACAATTGGGGGTAATATTTGAACGGGGGCGGGGGATTCCCCCCAACTGGTGGTTGGCATTCCAATTTTATCGGGAGGGGTGTAGATTGGGGAACCGGGAGAGTTGTCACCGGGAAGCCCGACTCCTCCAACGGGAGGAGAAAGGGGCCCGATTGGTCGGGGAGATTCTCCGGAACTGGCTCTCCTCCCACGCCCCAGTTGAGAAGTTATTGCTGGAGTTAAAACACTCTAGCCCACTTCCCCTCTGGGTTAACGGTACCACCAATCAGTTAACCTTTAATCTCCCGGGGCCCCGGGGGTGGACCCCTTGCTTCCAACTCCGGCACACATCCCAAAGCTGGCAGGTGGTCCCAGCCACCGGGAGGGCCCTCCCAATCTGCCACAACCTCCTCCACTGGATTGGCTATTAATTCTTTATCCCCCGGGTTTAACCCCCTAGCCTTTCCCGGATCAACCTTTCTCTTCCTTTCCCCAGAAATTAGAGCCGGGAGTAATACCGGTCCAGAGAATCGGGGGCTATTGCCAGTGTATGGGCCGGCCTCTCCCTATTCAACCGCTCCCCGACCAATAGGGCCGCCGCACCGGAGAGCCCTCCTCTAAACCCCTCCCGGAGGAGCTCCCGCCAATACTCCTCCACCTCAGCGGAGGGGACCAGCTCCACCCGGTCCACCACCCCCCAACTCTCCTCCACCAGCGGGGGAAGGAACCCAGCCCCAATCCCTTCAATCGAGTGGGGCCCTATCGGGAGATTTCGATTGTAGAGCCGATTGAAGAGGACCGGGGCTTCCGCCGGCTCCACTGC
>JBDONQ010000046.1:0-1673 GCA_039831255.1 Campylobacterales bacterium | reverse complement strand
TTGGAGTAGGTGGGGACCCGAATCCGGACCCGATCCATTACTTTCTTCCCACTCCCTTTTAAATAGTAGAAACACTCTCCCCGGGGGGCCTCAACCCGAACTACAGTCTCCCCTTTTGGGTTCCCCCGCACTTTTACTTTATAATCCCCCTCTGGAATGTTGTCTAGAATATTTTCACACATCTCAATTGAGTTTAGAACCTCATCAAATCGGACCATATTCCGGGCCCAGACATCCCCTTCAGCCCGAAGTTGCAGTTTAAAACCTACCTCTTCAAAGGGGAGATAATCAAATTCTGCCCGGGCGTCGGTTGCCAACCCACTGGCCCGGGCCACCGGCCCCACTGCGTTGTATTTGGCCGCCATCTCCTTTGGAATAACCCCAATCCCTTTAGTCTTCAACCCGAACGTGTAGTCGGAGTCATTTACCTCCATTACTTCCAAAACCCGCTCCCGGAGTTTTTTCAATTTTTTCTTTGAAAACTCTACCACTTCCGGGGTAATATCCCTACTCACTCCTCCCACTATTTGATAATCATACTGGACCCGGTTCCCGGTAATTGCCTCCAAAATATCCATTACATCCTCCCGGGCCCGGAAAGTTTGCATAAAGAGGTTTTCATACCCGACTACATCGGCGACATGGCCATTGGCCAATAGGTGGGAGTGAATCCGGTCCAACTCCACCACCAGCATCCGGAGATAGTCAATTCTCTTATTGGTCTCCACCCCCAACAATTTCTCCAGCCCATGGACCACCGCCCCGGCGTGGGTAATAGAGCAGAGACCACAAACCCGGGCGGTTAAATAGGGGAGCTGTTTCCACTGAAATTTGGTAATTGCCGCCTTCTCAATTCCCCGGTGGACATACCCAATTTTAGCCTCCACTTTTGTAATCATCTCATTCTGGGTCTCAAACAGGAAACTAATCGGCTCCGGGAGCGCGATGTGTTGGGACCCAAATGGAATCACTACTTTTCCCATCTCTACTCCTTACAATTTTGTCTCTTGCCGGAGTGGGGCTTGGGGAGCATCTGGGGCTACAAAAACCCCCCGGCTAGCCCCTTCCACTTCCACCCCGAACATATCGGCCAACTCCCATTCAGCCAACCAAGCCGATGGAACAATTTCCAAAATTGACGGAATTTTTGCATCGTATCCAACCACTACCCGGAAACTTTTAACTATATTTTTTTGGCCGTAAGGGGAAAAGAACCAGTCAATTTGCAACTTTCCATCCCCCAAATCGGTTCCATTGATTGTGATAAAATGCCATTTCTCCGGCTTGTAAAAATTCCGAATCTCCTCTACAATCTGGTCCAACTCCACTTCCACAATTTGAAACTCTGGATTAATTGTCATCTTCCACCCCCAATTTTGGAACTATCTCTTCGTGATTTCTCAAAAACTCTTTCTCCTTCCCCTTCTTCTCCCAAATTTTAATCGCCTCCACAATTCCGTCGATTAATGCCTCCACCCGGGGGGCACACCCGGGAATCCAAACATCCACTGGAATAATATTGTTAACTCCATTCTCCACATTGTAAAAGTCCCGGAAAATCCCCCCTCCATGGGCACAGGCCCCCATCGCTACCACCACTTTTGGCTCTGGCATCTCCAGATAGAGTCGCCGGAGGACATCCCGGCAGTGTTTAGTAACCGGGCCAGTTACCA
>JBDONQ010000088.1:0-6073 GCA_039831255.1 Campylobacterales bacterium | reverse complement strand
GTACTCAATTGGAGATTTTTTTGCGGCGGCAACTGGAATTGCCAGCATCATAAAAGTCGCAATTACACAGCAGAGAATTGCCGCAAACCCAGCTATTGGACCCATTTTCCGCCTCCTTTTAAAACTTGCAAGTCGGACAATTGTAACAAAACTTTAGTAACTCAGTGGAGCTCCTCATTCAACTTCACCTCCCGGCGGCTTCGAAATGCTACCATTCGACCTGTTGTAGTGTCCAAACGGAAGTGAATCCCATTCAATCCCGCCAATTCCTCCCCTTTAAAAATCTCTTTATACTCCAGATTCCAATTTGGGTTCACCTCTTTAATCTTTTTAAACTCCTCTGGGGAGATGTAAATTTTTGTCCCTTTTAAAACAGCAATTCCGGCATCTACAATACACCCATCCCCCAACGGAATCCCGGTGACACTATTGGCCCCCAACAGGGTATTCCGGCCAATTGTAATTGGGGTTCCATCGGTCCCGCTTAAAACCCCCAGAATTGAGGCCCCCCCTCCAATATCGGCTCCCTCTTTTACAACGGCACTGGAAGAGATACGCCCCTCTACCATTACCGGTCCTTCAGTCCCGGCATTAAAGTTGATATAACTGGCCCCGGGCATCACTGTAGTCCCCGGTGCCAACTGGGCTCCAAACCGGACCTTTGCAGAGTCTAAAATCCGGATATTGTCCTGCTCTGGGACTATGTGGGAAAGGTATCGGGGGAATTTGTCCACATACTCAACTTCTGGATAGGCGTCCCGCAACTTTAGCTCAATTTCGTGGACCCGTAAATAATCCAGTTCAATTGGAACATTTCCAACCCAGGCGCAATTGTGGAGAATCCGGAACGCTCCATCCAAATTTAGACTCCGGAGGGGGGCTTTCCGTTGGGAGAGGGCGTAGAGTTTTAAATAGACCACCTCTACACTTTTTGGAGGGAGATCTTCCCAGATGAATACAACCCGGTAGTTGTCGATAAACTCCTCTTCAAAAATCTTTTTTAAAGTTTTTAAAATGTACACATTCCGGTTGTGGAGACTGTCGGCCTCCTCCACCAACTCCTCTCCAAACAGCTCTAACCCCTTTTCGACAAACTCTGGAGTTACCCGGGCCACAAACTCAGACTCTTCAAAAGGGACCTCAACCCCATTCTCAATTAACGCTCGGATGAAGACCGCCCCGGCCCCATAATTCTCTTGCCAATTTACAACTGGGTAGGTGGCTTGGAGAACCTTTTCCGGGTGGAGTTGCCCCAAATCTACTCTACAGATTCCAAACCCCAATGGCCGTCGGTATCCAGATATCTCCTCTCCATATTTCTCTAAATTCTTAACTTTTACTTCCGGCATTTCAACCCTTTTTTGTTCACAATAATAGCAAAACCTCCATTTTGTTATTATATTCTAATAGACTCTTAGAAGGAGTTATTGAATGGGGGAGCTTTTTGGAACAGATGGAGTTAGAGGAAGAGTTGGACGGGAGATAAGAGCTGAGCTGGGGCTGGGGTTGGGAAGAGCTTTTGGAGCCTACCTCCAAGGGTGGCGAGTCCGGGAGCAAGAGTTAATTCGGGAGGGGGAGAAGATAGAGGGGGGGGTAATTTTGGGAATGGATACCCGAAAGAGTAGCCCCTTTTTACTGGCCAGCCTCGGGGCTGGATTGGCGGAAGTGGGGGTTCCCCCAATTGTAGGGGGGGTTCTCCCGACCGGGGGGGTCTCCCACTTGGTCCGGGACCAGTTGGCGGCAGGGGGGGGAATGGTGACCGCTAGCCACAACCCTCCAGAGGATAATGGAGTTAAATTTTTCAACCGGGAGGGGCGGAAATTGAGTGTTAAGGAAGAGGAGGAAGTGGAGGCCCTCTACTTTTATTTCCGGGACCATCCGGCTGAGGTACCGGTCTCCCCCCTCTCTCCCAGGCGTCAATTGGAGATTGGAGAGGGGTATTTAAGTTTTTTAAAAGGGGTGTTCCGGTTTGCCCCAACCCCGTTGGGACCGGTATTGACCCCACTGAAAGGGTGGAGGATTGGGGTTGACCCGGGGAATGGGGCCCTCTCCCACTGGGCTCCCCGGCTCTACCGGGAGTTGGGGGCTGAGGTAGTGGAGCTCAACACAACCCCGACAGGGGAGAATATCAACCGAAATGGGGGGGCCCTCTACCCAGAGGGGTTGGGCCAATTAATTTCGAAAAAGGGGGCCAATATCGGATTCTGTTTCGATGGGGATGGGGACCGACTAGTAGTTGTAGATGAGCGGGGGGAGGTAGTGGATGGGGATAAAGTGTTGGGGGGACTGGCCCTCTTTTTAGCCCGGCATAACCAGTTGGGAGGGGGAGCGGTTGCAACAATTCTCTCCAACTTGGGGCTGGAGAAGTTTTTAGAGAACCACCAAATCCCCCTCTACCGCTCCAAAGTTGGGGATCGGGAGGTGGTGGCGGAGCTCGAGAAAAGGGGGGCTAAATTTGGAGGGGAGCAGTCGGGACATTTAATTTTTATAGATTACCTCCCCACTGGGGATGGATTATTGAGCTCCCTTTTCCTCCTTCGATTTTTAATAGAGGAGGGGATTCCCGCCAGCCGACTCCACTCCCTCTTCCCCACTTACCCCCAACTGCAACGGTCAATTCCAGTCCATCGGAAACCCCCATTGGAACAGATTGGCCCCCTCCAAGAACTCCTCCGGGAGATTGAAAAAGGGGGGTATCGGGTGGTAGTCCGGTACTCTGGAACTGAACCAAAGGTCCGGTTATTGGTAGAAGGGCCCACACTGGATGGGGTAGAGGAGCGGATTTGGAAATTGGAGACCCTTCTCCGGCGGGAGTTGCAATGAGGAAGGGGTGGCTCTGGAAATTGATAGGGGTCACCTCTGGGGTGTTGTTAATAGATCAAGGGTTAAAAGCTTTCTTCTGGTGGGGGTTCAACTGGCACTCCCAATGTATCTCATTGGTGTTAGTGGTAAATAGGGGGGTGGCTTTCTCCCTTTTGGAGGAACTAGGGGGAAATCTCAAATTTTACCAGTTAATTTTAATAGGGGTTGTAGCCCTCCTCCTCTGGCGGGAGGGGGCCCTCCAACGGCACCCAATTCTGTTTGGGCTAATTTTTGGAGGAGGGCTCTCAAACATTCTGGACCGGTTTACAAGGGGAGGGGTGGTGGATTACCTATATTGGCACTGTGGGTTCCAATTCCCAGTTTTCAATTTGGCCGATGTCCTGATTGATTTGGGGGTTGGGTTTCTACTCCTCCACCTCTGGCTATCCCACCGGAAGGTTCAACAACGTGGGTAGATTCCGGTTTGGGGAGATTAACTATTTAAACCTCCTTCCGTTCCGATTCTACCTAAAACGGCACCGGTACCGGGAGAAGTGGGTAATTAAAACTGGAACCCCGGCCCAAGTGAACCGGTGGTTCCGGGAGGGGCGGATAGATGGGGGATTCCTCTCCTCAATCCGGGCGGTGGAGGGGGTCCGCTACCCGGTAGGGATTGGGGCGGAGGGGTCAGTCTGGTCGGTCCTCCTCTCCCCAGCCCGGGAGGGGGGAGACCCGGCCTCCAACACCTCTAATCTACTACCAATGGCTCTCGATTTAAAGGGGCAGGTGGTAATTGGGGATCGGGCCCTCCAACTCTATTTAAAAGAGCCGGAGAAATGGGTCGATTTGGGGGAGGAGTGGTACCGGCGATTCCAGTTGCCATTCCTATTTGCCCAACTCAGTAGCCGGTACCCCTCCCGGGAGTTGGAGAGGGTGGTGGCTGGATTTTTAAAGAGAGGCCGGAGGGTTTACCGGATTCCCCGGTACATTCTCCAGTGGGAGGGGGCCCGGCGGGGGTTAGCCCCCCGGCAGGTGGAAAGGTATCTCCAGTTAATCCGATACCCGGTGGGATGGCGGGAGGAGTTGGGATTTAAAAGATTTCTCCGGTTACTGGGGAAAAAGGGGGTAAAAATTAAAAGGAGATGGAGATGGTAGTCTCTCTAATTCAGCAACCCTGTTTTAAATCAAAAGAGGAGAGCCGGGCCAAAAGTTTGGAGCTGTTGGAGAGGGCAGAGGGGGAGTTAATTGTTTTACCGGAACTCCACGAGAGCCACTACTTCTGCAAAACCGAAGATCCTCAATTCTTTCAAATGGCTGAAGGGTTCCGGGAGAGTGTAGAGTTTTGGAGGGGGGTTAGCCGGAGATTGGATCGGGTTTTAATTGTCTCCCTTTTTGAAAAAGGGTTGGATGGGGTCTACTACAATACCGCCTTTGCACTGGACCGGGGGAGGGTGGCCGGCTACTACCGGAAAACCCATATCCCCGACGACCCCGGTTTTTATGAGAAATTCTATTTTACCCCCGGGGACCGGATAGAGCCAATTGAGACATCGGTGGGTCGGTTGGGGTTGTTAATCTGTTGGGACCAGTGGTACCCAGAACCGGCCCGGATTATGGGGCTAAAAGGGGCGGAGATTTTAATTTACCCCACTGCAATTGGGTGGCTCCGGTGCCCCACCGACCGGGTAGACCCCCTCTGTGAGCAGGAGCAGGACCCGGAAGAGGAACGGAAAATGGTAGAAGCGTGGGTGGGGGTTCAGCGGGGCCACGGGATTGCCAACGGCATTCCGGTGGTGGCTGTAAACCGGGTCGGGTTTGAACCGGACCCCTCCGGCTGTTTAGGGGGGATTCAATTTTGGGGGAGGAGTTTTGGGGTCGGCCCCCAAGGGGAGTTTTTGGGAATTGCTGGGGAGGGAGAGGAGGTTCTCAATTTGGAAGTGGATTTAAATCGGGGAAAAAAGATTCGAAAAATTTGGCCCTTTTTCCGGGACCGACGGGTGGAGCTCTATCGGGATTTGGAGGCTCGGAGTTTCAACTGGCTGGACCGGGAGCTCCGGAAATAGGGGGGAGGGAAACCCTAAGGGGGTTAAAAGGAGAGGGAGAATCCCCAACTGAAGTAGTGGAGATAGGTTTTACTGGGAGGTTCGTAGAGGGTGTAGTTTTGACCATCAATCACCGCCGGAGTCGGCCCAGAACCGGTAATATACCAGTATTGGAACCGGTACTGGAGGAGTAGGGAGAAGTAGGGGTTAAGGCGCCAACAGAGGGGTAGCTCCAACCGAAGCCCAGTCACCTCCCCCAAATCAAAGGTGGGTTCAGACCCCAAATAGGCTTTCATCTCCGGATGAATCCCCCTCTCCCATTCGGCGGAAGGGGTTAATTGGAGCTCCCCAAATTGAAACTCCCCCCGATATCCAAGGCCTAAATATTTCCAGTAGTAGTGCTCATTGTAATCCCCCGGGGAGTCGCTGGTCCCCCGCCACCAGCTCCGGTATCCGGCGACAAAGTAGGGGCCTCCCCCGGGGAAGGTTACCCCTATCCGGCCATTGAACAAAATTACCCCGGTTTGGAGGGAGGAGACCGACTGCCCATCCCATGTGGAACCGGTATAGTGGGAGCTCCCTTGGTAAAGGGCTCCTTCAATGAAGTAGAAAGGGGTTCGGAAATCGATTTCAACCCCATTCAAATCCCCAGGGTCGGTGTAATCCCGATCCAGAACCACCTTCTCAGAATCTCCAAACTCCTGATAATCCATAATCACAGTTCCGCTCCGGAGTTCCAAAACTCCATTTCCCACCTTAATTGTCGAGGGGGGAACCCCTATCAACTGCCGGGGGGTAGAGGGGGAGGGGGGAAATTGTTTAGAGGAGGGGGAGGGCCCCTTTAAAACCCCAATCACCTCAGCCCCAAATCCCAACCCAACTCCAATTCCAACACTTAAAAGAGCTCTCCGGAGACCCATTGGAACCCTTTCTCAATTTTTTCAATTATACCCCTCTACCACCCCTCCTTCGGTGGATATAATTCCCGGAAAAGTTTAAAGGTAGGTTTAAATGGAGTTAACTCCGGAACAGATTCGGAATATCGCAGTTATTGCCCATGTGGACCACGGGAAGACCACTTTAGTGGACCAGCTAGTGAGCTACTCCCCCTTAAAAGGCGGAGCTTCCTGCTTCACAGGTAGATGGCTAGTCTGTATAAACAGACCCCGCCAGAGCTACCTCCACAGGCATAAGTTCGGACTGCTCCAGCCCTACTTTTTATCGGCTTA
>JBDONQ010000056.1:0-1699 GCA_039831255.1 Campylobacterales bacterium | reverse complement strand
GCCCCGTGACGGCCAATCTCCCCACTAACTAAAATTTTATCCCCCGGCTTTAAATTTCGGCAGGAAATCCCCGGTTTTACCACTTCGCCAATTCCAGCTGAGGTGATAAAGAGCTGGTCCACCGCCCTTTTTGGGACCACTTTTGTATCCCCAGCTACCACTTGAACCCCCAACTTCCGGCAGAGCTCCCCAATCTCCCGGACCACTTTCTCCAACTCCCCAAATTGAAACCCCTCCTCTATTACAAAGGATAGAGTTAAATAGCGGGGCCGGGCCCCCACCATTGCCAAATCGTTGACACTCCCGGCCACCGCCAATTTTCCAATCGAACCCCCATTAAAAAAGAGGGGAGAGACTGTAAAACCATCGATAGTAGTTGCAATTGGGGATCTAATTTCAATAGTGGCACTATCCTCCCCCCTTTCCAAAATTGGGTTGGAGAAGTAGCGGTAAAAAAGCCCTTTTATAAGTTGTTGGGTCTCCTCTCCCCCGCCCCCGTAGGCGAGGGTAATTGTTTTGGAGCTCAAATCTCCCCCCTCTTTTCCCCTCCCGTTGTTGGGAGAAGGTCCTTCATATGAAGGTAGTTATTCAACGCATTTATATAAGCCTCTGCACTGGCCTTCATTGTATCGATATCCAATCCGTGACCCAGTACCGGCGGTTTGTTGGAGTCAAAGACCACTTTTACCATCACTTTCGCCAATGCGTCCTTCCCTTGGGTTACCGCTTCAACCCGGTAATCCTTTAACCGCCCCTGAATTCCAGTAATCCGGTCAATCACTTTAAAGATTGCATCAATAATCCCCTCTCCAATTGCCGCCTCTTGATACTCTTGCCCATTGAATTCCACAGTCGCCACAGCACTGGGAACCCCACTACTGCAGTCGCTCAACTGAAGGGAGAGGAGCCGGTAAACCGCTGGAGACCGGTCTTGGACTTCGTTTACCAATGCAATTAAATCTTCGTCGTAAATCTCTTTCTTTTTATCGGCCAACCGTTTAAACCGGTGGAACACCTGTTCCAACTCCTCCTCCCCCAAATTGAACCCCAACTGTTCCAACTTTTTCCGGAGGGCGTGGCGACCGGAGTGTTTCCCCAAGACTATTGTATCTTTTAAATCAAGGCCAATATCCTCCGCCCGCATAATTTCGTAAGTCTCTTTATACTTCAAAACCCCGTCCTGATGGATTCCACTTTCGTGGGCAAAGGCATTCTTTCCAACAATCGCTTTATTTGGTTGGGGTTTAATTCCGGTGATATTGGCGACCAATCGGCTGGTTGGGTAAATTTCCCGGGTATTAATCCGGGTATCCAATCCTTTAAAAAGGTCCCGCCGGACTCTCATCGCCATTACCACCTCTTCCAACGCCGCATTCCCAGCCCGCTCCCCAAGGCCATTAATTGTGCACTCCACCTGCCGGGCCCCGTTTAAAACTGCAAACAAGGAGTTGGCGGTGGCCAGTCCCAAATCGTTATGGCAATGGACTGAGAAGATAACCCCCCGCCCTTTAAAGTGCTCTACCAACTCCCGAATCATTTCCCCAAACTCATTGGGAAATCGATACCCCACTGTGTCGGGGATATTGATTGTAGTGGCCCCAGCCTCAATTGTGGCGTCGATAATCTCTTTTAAAAAGGAGAGCTCACTCCGGCCGGCATCTTCACAACTGAACTCCACATCATCGACAAAACTCCGGGC
>JBDONQ010000119.1:0-6122 GCA_039831255.1 Campylobacterales bacterium | reverse complement strand
CTGGCCCCAGCAGCCAACGCTTTTGCGATATCTCCGGAATATTTTATCCCCCCATCGGCAATGATTGGAACTTTATATTTGGAGGCCTCCTTTGCACATTCATCAATTGCACTAATTTGGGGTACCCCAACCCCAGCCACAATCCGAGTTGTACAGATACTTCCCGGTCCTATCCCCACTTTTACCCCGTCGGCCCCAGCTTCAATTAGGGCCCGGGTCCCCTCTGCAGTAGCCACATTTCCAGCTATCACATCCACTTCAAACCGCTTTTTCAACTCTTCCACCAATTTTAAAATCCCCTTTGAATGGCCGTGGGCCGAGTCCACAACAATTACATCTACCCCAGCCCCTACCAACGCAGCAGCCCTCCGGAGTCCATCCCCAACCCCAATTGCCGCCGCGACCCGTAACCGACCAAACCGGTCTTTATTGGCGTTGGGATACTCTTTCTTCTTTTGAATATCTTTAATTGTGATTAACCCTTTTAAATGGCCCTGTTGGTCCACCAACGGCAACTTCTCAATCTTGTGTTTGTGGAGAATCTGTTCCGCCTCCTCCAACGTAATCCCCTCTGGGGCGGTGACCAGCGGGGCTGGGGTCATCGAGCTCCGGACCGGTTTGGAGAAATCCCGCTCAAACCTAAGGTCCCGATTCGTTAAAATTCCGACCAGTTTCCCAGTATCGTCCACCACTGGAACCCCTGAAATTTTAAAAGTAGCCATAATTTCCAACGCTTTTGCAATTGAATCATCCGGACAAACCCTCACTGGGTCGATAATAATTCCACTTTCACTCTTTTTAACCCGCTCCACTTCCCGGGCTTGGGTCTCAATATCCATATTTTTATGGATTACCCCTATCCCCCCCAATCTGGCCAACGCAATTGCAGTTCTACTCTCAGTGACAGTATCCATCGCCGCGGAGACAATCGGGATATTTAACTCTACATTCCGAGTAAATTTGGTCCGGAGGTCTACCTCTTTTGGAAGTACTTCAGAGTACTGGGGAACCAACAGAACATCGTCAAAAGTAAGAGCCCGATACTTGATTCGCATAAGCGACTCCTTTTTCCACAGAATTATAAACAAAAGAGAGGGGAGGGGCTACCGGAGGAGGGCCTCCAATGTGTAGGCTCCATTAAAAAGGGTCTCTTCGTCGAAATAGTTTCCAATTAACTGGACCCCAATTGGCAACCCCCCCTCACTTTTGCCCACCGGAATAGAGATAGCCGGCAATCCGGCCAAATTGACCCCAATTGTAAAGATATCATTTAAATACATCTCTAAGGGGTCTTTTTTGGACCCCAATTCAAAGGGGAGGGTTGGGGTGACTGGTCCCAGTAACAGGTGGTATTTTTTGAACAATTTTCGGTATTCCTCTTTAATTAAGTGGCGGGCCTGTTGCCCTTTTAGATAGTAGGCGTCGTAATAGCCACTACTGAGAACAAAGGTTCCCAGTAAAATACGTCGTTTTACCTCCTCTCCAAACTGGGCCCTTGTCAATTTATAAGTCTCCTTTAACCCCCGTCCCTCAATCCGGTGGCCGTATCTCATTCCATCGAACCGGGCCAAGTTGCTACTGGCCTCAGCGGTGGCCAAAATGTAGTAGGTGGCCACATCCACCTCTCCCCTCATTAACTCTACCTCTTCCACCTGATGTCCCTCTCTCTTCAACTCCTCTACCACTTCCCAGATTCTATCCCTAATTTCCGGGCTACTCTTTTCCAGATAATTGGCAATTACCCCGATTTTAAATTTCCGACTTCCAGCCTGGGCCAGTTGAACCGGTTTAAAATCAATTGGGGCTGAGGTGGAGTCCTTTGGGTCGGGACCAGCGATAATATTGTAGAGAAGAACGGCATCCTCCACATCTTGGGTAATTGGGCCAATCTGGTCCAAGCTGGAGGAGAATGCGACCAATCCGTACCGACTCACCCGGCCGTAGGTTGGCTTCATTCCTACTACCCCACAAAAGGCGGCCGGTTGCCGGATACTCCCCCCGGTATCGCTTCCCAACGCCGCAACTGCCAACCCTGCCCCAACAACTGCGGCACTCCCCCCGGAACTCCCCCCGGGGACCCGGGTTGGGTCAAAGGGGTTCCGGGTTACCCCGTAGCAGGAAGTTTCGGTGGAGCTCCCCATTGCAAATTCATCCATATTGGTCCGTCCAAACGGGGAAAGGTTTTGGGCCAACAATTTTTCAATTACAGTGGCGTTGTAAGGGGCCCGATACCCTTTTAAAATTTTAGAACAACAGGTAATCTCCCACCCCTCTACATTAATATTGTCTTTAATTGCAATTGGGGCCCCCTCCCCTTTTTCAGCCAACTCTTCTCCAGTTAATTGCTCCAAATATCCCCCCAACTTCCGAGTTTCCACTGCTTTCCGGCGAATTTCCTCTTTTAACTCCTTCAACTCCCCTAAGCTCATTTTTAACGCTTCCCGCAATTTAACCATTTTTCTCTACTCCTTCCGAATTGGAATTCTCTCCACCCCCCTTTTTAAGCCCCTCCAACCAGAGATAAATCCCAACTGAGATACCCACTAAAACCCCCACTGTTGCAACAATTAACCAGAATGGGACCGGTTCACCCATTCTCCCCCTCCAATTGGGCCACTACCTCCCGGCAGCGGTCACACAAATCTCCCTCTGCTGGGGCCAAATATCTCCAACACCGGGGGCACTTGGCCAGTGGCGATTTTAAAATCCGAATCACAAATCGGCCGTCGTCCAGATGGAATTTCTCCACCATTTCCCCTTCCAAACGGTCCCCAATTTTTGAAACAATGAAGAGCTCTGTTAAATCCCCTTCCAGTAGAGGCGGGAAATTGGTGGAGAGGTAGAGTTCCAATGTGTCCCGAATTATCCCGCTTTTCTTTAATCGGTCCACAATTTCGAAAAATCTCCGTCGAACCTCAATTAGAACCTCCGGGATTGGATTCTCTACCTCCATCAACGGGGTGTGGATCATTTCAAAAATCGATTTTGCATCCCCCTTAACCCCTCTGGAACTGTGCTCTACCCCTTCGTCGCAGGTATAGGTTAAAACCGGGGCCATTGTTGTCAACAACTGCTGGGCCAGAAGGGCCAATGTGGATTGGGCACTCCGTCGGAGGGAGGAGTTGGGGGCTTCACAGTAAAGCCGGTCCTTTGTCCCTTCCAAGTAGATTCCGCTCAACTCTGTCACAATAAAGCTATTTAAGAGCTGAACCCCTTTACTGAACTCATACTTCCCAAAGAGGTAGTTGACCTCATCGAAAACTTTTTTCCCCCGGTGGAGAATCCAAAGGTCCAATTTCCGGGGGGTTTTCAATTTTATCTCCTCCAAATCGGAGGTGTTGGCCAATAGATACCGGAGGGTATTTCTAAACTTCCGGTAGGTTTCGGCCACCTGTTTTAAAATTTGCTCCCCCATTTTAATATCTCCAGTGTAATCGCTGGACGCGACCCAGAGCCGGAGAATTTCACTCCCATACTTTTTTACCACCTGTTGAGGGGAGACTACATTCCCTTTGGATTTGCTCATTTTCTCCCCCTTCTCATCCACTGTGAACCCGTGGGTCAAAATCCCTCGGTAGGGGGGAATCCCCTCAATTGCACTGGAGACCAGTAGGGAGGATTGGAACCACCCCCGGTGCTGGTCACTCCCCTCCAAATAGAGGGAGGCTGGGTACTCCCCAGCATCATACCGATTGTTTAATAAAACTGCAGACCAAGTGGAACCGCTGTCAAACCAGACATCCAAAATATCTTCTATCTTCTCCAGATAGGGGGCCAACTCCCGCTTTGATTCAGGGAGAAACTCCTCAATCGACCGGGTGTACCAACAGTCGGTCCCTTCCCGTTGGAATAGTTGATAAATGTGGTTAAAAATCTCCCGGTCAATTACCAGCTCCCCACTCCGCCGATCCCGGAAAAAGGCGATTGGAACCCCCCAATCCCGCTGTCGGGAGATGCACCAGTCGGGACGATTTTCCACCATTCTTGAGAGCCGATTCCGACCGGTGGAAGGGGTAAATTGAACCTGTTCAATCCCCTCCAACGCCAGTTGCCGGAGAGTTTTCCCCCCTTTAAAGGGTTTATCCATTGCAATAAAGAGCTGTTTTGTGGCCCGGTAGATAACTGGATTGTGGCACCGCCAGCAGTGGGGGTAGTTGTGGGTAATCTCCTCCCGTTTCAACAGGGCATCCCCTAACAACTCCAAAATTTTTGATTGGGCCTCAAAGATATCCATTCCAGCAAACTCCTTCGGCAGTAACCCCAACTCCGCCACTGCCGGGAGATATTTTCCACTATCATCTACCGGTTGGAGAATCCCCTCTCCCCCCACTTTTTTGAGCCAGAGTTGATAATCCTCCTCCCCATGTCCCGGGGCGGTGTGGACAGCTCCAGTTCCCTCCTCCATTGAGACATGGTCCCCAGTTAAAATTAGGGATTTCCGATTGTTGAGGGGATTTAGAGCCTTTAACCCCTCCAGTTGGGCTCCTGAGACCACTTTTACCTCTTCCCCAGCTATAACCCCCTTCTCCCTCAATTTCCCCAGCAACTTTTGAGCAACAATAAACCGGTCAGAGGTGATTGAGTATCTCTCCTCCGGGGAGACTGCAATTCCCATATTGGCCGGGAGGGTCCAAGGGGTGGTGGTCCAAATTACAATTTTAGCCCCTTCCACCCCCAATTTTTGGCTACTCTCCTCAGTTAATCGAAAGGCAACATAGATTGAAGGGGAGACCTTCTCCCGATACTCCACCTCAGCCTCCGCCAGTGCAGTCCGGTCGTGGGGACACCAGTAGATTGGCTTAAACCGCTCTACAATTAACCCTTTTTCGGCAATTTTTGTCAACGCCCGGTAGATATCTGCCTCAAACTGGAAATCCATTGTTTCGTAATGGTTTTCCCAATCCCCAATCACCCCCAAACTCTTAAACTCTTCCATTTGAATTTGGATAAATTTGGATGCGTGTTCTCGGCAAAGTCTCCGAATTTCAGTTTTTGGAAGGCTCTCCTTCCGCTCCCGCCCCAACTGTTGCTCCACCTTTTGCTCAATTGGTAATCCGTGACAATCCCACCCCGGCAGATACCGGACATCGTATCCTTGAAAATAGTAGTATTTAACGATAATATCTTTCAAAATTTTGTTCAATCCATGGCCAATGTGGATATGGCCGTTGGCGTAAGGGGGGCCGTCGTGAAGATTAAATTTGGGGGCTCCTTTCCGATTCTCCTTCATCTGTTGGTAAACCCCCCCCTCAAACCATTTCCGGTACCGCTTTGGCTCATTTTTCGGTAAATTCCCCCGCATTGGGAATGTAGTTTTGGGCAGATTTAATGTCTCCCTCCAATTCCGCTCCATTTTAAACCCTTTTCTATCTTTAAATTTGGAATTCTCCCTTTTCCGGGCAATTTTACCAACTTTCCCCACTCCTTTTGGGGAAGGGGCCGGAGGGGGGGAGGGTTAATCGGGTAAAATTTTTTGAAATTTAATAAGGAGTTGGGATGGTTTGTGGCGTAGTGGGGCTCGGTTTAATTGGGGGGAGTTTTGCACTGGCTACTCGGGACTATTTTGAGGAGATTGTAGGAGTGGATATAAATCCCTCCCACCAAGAGCTGGCCCTTCGACTGGGGTTAGTGGACCAGATTGTCCGGGTTAAAGATTTAAAAGGGGTTGATTTTATTGCACTGGCAATTCCGGTAAAGGGAATTTTAAAAGTGTTGGAAGAATTGGCCCAACTGGGGGTTCCAGAGAATACTACAATTGTAGATTTTGGCTCTACAAAGGAACGGATTGTGTTGAGTTGCCCCCGGGAGATTAGACCCCAGTTGGTCGCATCCCACCCGATGGCTGGGAAAGAGTACTCGGGGCCGTTGGCGGCAATTCCAGACCTGTTCCAGAACCGAATTATTGTAATTTGTAACCCTGAGGAGAGCCGGAAGGAGCATCTAAATCGGGCACTAGAGGTGTACGACTACCTTCAAATGGAGGTGGTCTATATGGATGCCCGGGCCCACGATAGGCACGCCGCTTTTATTTCCCATATGCCCCATTTGGTCAGTTTTGCAATTGCCAACTCTGTTTTGGCTCAGGAGGATCGGGAGGCGATTGTCGCATTGGCGGCCAGTGG
>JBDONQ010000142.1:0-6131 GCA_039831255.1 Campylobacterales bacterium | reverse complement strand
AATTTTCAACTCTTTTAATTTGGCTAATAACTCCCTCTCCTTCATCCCCAGCTCTTTAGCTACTTCACTCACTTTAACTCTCATATCCATATCTTTGTCCAATCTCCTTTGCAATTTTTTTTGCCTGTTCCCGATCCACCCGGCAAATTTTGGAGAGAATTTTATACAATTTCGGGCTATTTTTACAACTGAAACAGAGATAAAAACTCCTCCCTTCCCCGCTCCACTCCACCACTTTCCGACCCCGACACTGGAGTCGAGTTAACTTCGGTTGGGGGAATCGTCCTCGGCAAACTACACACATCCGGATTGGGGTGTGACTCAATTGTAAACCTTCACCCCGTAGTTGTCAAAGTGGTAAACCCGGACCCGGAACTCCCGGAATGTGGTTGCCAACGCATCCCGAATCTGGTACGCATCATCCCGGTAGGCAAGGCAGAAGTAGGTGGAACCACTCCCGCTGAGAGTCGCCATTAACGCCCCGTTGGAGAGGGCTATTTCTCGGACTTTAAATAGCTCCGGAACTGCTTTCATCCGCTCCTCTTGGTGGACCCTATCCTCGACAACATATTTCAACATCTCAAACCGCTCTGAAAAAAAAGCAGCGGTTATCATCGCCGTAGAGGAGATATTTGCAACCACATCCCGGAGTTTATACTCCTCTTTCAACGCCTCCCGGCTCCGGGCCGTGGAGATTGGCCGATTTGGAATTACAACTACCGCTTTTAAAGTTGTTGGGATAAATTTTTTCAAAAAATAGACCCGGTCCCGCTTCACTTTTGCAGTGCAAAACCCCCCTACCGCCGCCGGGGTGATATTGTCCGGATGGGGTTCATATTTTAATGCTAAAGAGACTAACTTCTCCCGCTTCAACGGAACCCCTGCAATTTCGTAAGCCCCTTTTATTGCCCCAATTATTGCCGCAGAGCTACTCCCCAATCCCCGGGAAATAGGAATTCTATTTCGGAAATGGATTCTAAATTTGGGTTCCTTTTTAGTCAAATTCCGGTAGGTCTCCTCAAAAATCTCGACAAAATAGTTTCGTCGGGCTCTCTTTAAAATCTCCGCCCCTTCTCCCTCAATCACCACCTCCCGAGTTGTTGCCGGGGTAATCTCCACCTCATTCCTCAAATTAATCGCTAGCCCAAGGGTGTCAAACCCGGGGCCCAAATTGGCACTGGTCGCAGGAACCGTTATAACCATCGACCACCTTTAAACTGCTTTAACCAAGTAGAGAGGCTCCACCTCCCCTTTAAAATCGGCCGGCTCTAAAACCGGGGGAAGGGAGGGAATCCCCACCTCATCCACTTCTCTACTTACGATAATTATATCCTCTTTTTTTAGAAAAAAGCTGGAACCGGGCCCTTTTATTGGTTTCCCCCCGGTGAAGTAGAAACTGTCAACCCCCTGGAATGGGATTTGGCAAATAATTGAGAGGGTCTTTAAAAAGAGATAGGTGAGCCGTAATCCCATAAAACTTCCGGGCCCCCGGCTGTAGTAGAGCCCGCTCAACTCCTCCTGCCGGAGGAGCTCCTCAAAAAAGGGGGGTAAAGTGTCGCTAACCCTCCCCTCCAGTTGGAGTTTCCTCTCCAGTTTCCGGTCCCGATAGATTCCCACTAAAATCGGGGATTGGAAAGGGACCACTACCACCTCCACACCAGCTCCCATTCTATCCTCCTTTCCTATTAACTCCCGAAACTGGGTACCCGGCCTCTGCTAAAAATTGGCTCGGCTCCAACTCCCGTCGCCGTTCTGGGTCCCACCGGGCTGAGGTGAAGTGAAGTCGCTCCTTTGCCCGGGTAACCGCCACATAAAAGAGTCGTCGCTCCTCCTCCACCCCCCCTGGCCCCTTTCCCAACCGGGAGTGGGGGAATTTCCCCTGATTTAAGTCAATTAAATAGACCTCCTGAAACTCCAACCCTTTTGAAGCGTGGATTGTCATTAAATTGACCCCCCTCCCTTCAGCCATCTCCCCGGAGTTTAGGGCAATTGTATTAGCAAATCGATCCAACGATTGAAAATTTTTACTTAATTCAATTAAAATTTCCCATCTTTTTAGGACTTTTTCCCGATTTTCTATTAGCTTTTCCCTATCTAGCCTCCGGTCCCGTGCTCGGCTCCGCTCCTCGGCGATTTTTTCAAAGATTTGGTGGAAAAAAGGGGAGTGGAGGGCTTGGGTCAATAGATGAGAGGGGGTTGGGTTTTCCGGGACACTTTTTAAAAACTCCCGAAATTGAAATAGAAAGAGTCCCCCTTCCGGTTTTAACCGGGGATGTCTCAAAATAGGGTGCTCTAAAAATTTCCCCTCCACGCCGACACTTCGGAACTTTTGAACCGGAATTTTTGGAAGGGGGGGCTCCCCAAAGAGTCCCAATTGGGAGTTGGACCGGGGTTTTGAAAATGGGTCCACCCCCGGCAGTGGGGAGAGGAGTCCCCGGCGGGGATTCCCTTTTCCAACCTGTTTTAACCCTTCGAATAGCTGTTGGGCCAACCCCTCCCCAATTCCGGGGCCATAGTGGATAAGGTGGATAAAGGCCATTATATCGGCCGGATTTATTAAAAACCGGAGAAGGTCCAACCCCACTTTTACCTCCCGGGTTTCAAAGAAACTGACCCCCCCTTTCCGCCGGACTGGAACCCCCAACTGCCGAAGATGGGCTTCAATCCCATCCCCGGAGGAGTTACTCCGGTAGAGGATAGCTATTTCCTCCCATCTCCCCCGGGCCCGGGCCACCTCTTCAGCAACTTGCCGGTACTGGTCGTAGGTATCCCAAAACTCCCGCCAATCGGGGTAGACCCCACTATACCCCTTTGTAACCTCCAACTTCTTTCGGAAGAGCCGGGGATTCAATCCAATTACCCGGTTGGCCACTTCCAAAATCTCACCGTAACTCCGATAATTTTTCTTCAATGTGTAAATTTGGGCCCCTGGATATCGGTCTGGAAAAGAGGCGATAATTGAGATATCGGCCCCATTGAACCCGTAAATCGACTGGTCGTAATCTCCAACACAGAAGAGGGCTCTCTTCTCTATTAAATCAATTAAATGGGATTGGAGGGGGTTTGTATCCTGATACTCGTCTACCAACAGATATTTAAATCGCAATTTTCCCCCCCTTTTTAGATACTGGACCATCTCCAGTAAAAGGGTGTTAAAATCGATTAAATTGTGGAGCCGTTTTACCCCTTCAAACTCCTCCAAAATATCTATATACCCCTCCAGAAAGGGTTCCTGTTCCGGGTATCGGGCTAAAAACCACTCCCCAAAATCTCCGGCCAACTGATTTTGGAAGAGGGAGTAGAGATCGTAGAGGAAGGCTGGGGAGATTGGCCTCTCTCCCTCCCCCAACCGGAAGAGTTGCCGTTTCTCGTAAATCGATCTTAAGAGGAGTTTCATATCCTTTGGGGGGCGGATTGCAATTTGGGGGTTTAGTTGCCGTAACCACCGGTAACTGACCCCGTGGAAAGTTCCTGCCTCCACTGCTGTTGCCTCTGGAATTTCCCGGACCAATCGCCCTTTCATCTCTTGGGCCGCTTTATTTGTAAAAGTAAGGAGAAGAATTTCCTCCGGAGGAATCCCCTCCTTTAATAGATACCCAATTCGGGCTACAATTGTGGAGGTTTTTCCAGTTCCGGCACTGGCTATTACCAGTTGATACCCCTCCACTGGGGCCGTTGCGGCCGCCAGTTGCTCCCTATTTAGTCGGTCCAGTAGCTTCAGGGAGTTCACGGCCCATCTTTTGATTCAATTCTTCACAGGTTAAAGGCCCCGGTCGGCCGAAGTAGTACCCTTGGGAGTAGTCGATTCCCAACTCTTTTACCACTTCGTAAATCTCCCGACTCTCGACAAATTCGGCAACAGTCTCAATTTTTGCATCCTTTGCGAAACTGACAATCGATTTCACCATACTTTTGGAGAGGGGGTCGGTGACAATATCTTTAATTAAGCTCCCGTCAATTTTGAGATATTGGGGCCGATACTCCAACATCCGTTTAAAATTGGAGTAACCGCTTCCAAAGTCGTCAATTGCCAATTTTGCCCCCATCTCCCGAAGTTTTCCTAAATATTCGATAAATTTGTCCCGGTCTTTAATTTCCTCATTCTCTAGCAACTCAAACGTGAGCCGGTTTAAATACTTCTCATTCTGTCCTAAAATCCGGAAGAGTTCCTCCCGGATTAAATCCTGCTCCAAATCCACCGCGGAAAGGTTGATATTGATTTTTATATCGGGATTGCACTTCAGTAGTTTTAACCCGTTGTGGAGGACAATTGGGGTAATTTTGGAGTAGTAGGAGGTGTTCCGTGCAATTTCTAAAAACATAAATGGGGAGAGGACCTCCCCATTGTGGAGAATCCGGACCAACACCTCGTAGTGGGAGATTTTCCCCGTGTGATTGTTAATAATTGGTTGATAGTAAGAGATAACCCGGTTATTCTCAATCGCCTCTTTTAAAATCTCCAAAATTTTTAGGGTCCGCTCCGCTTTCTTCCGCTCCTCTTCAGCCAACCCGGTGGAGATTATAAATTTCCGCTTCTCCTGCCGGAGTCGGTTTAGCCCAACCCGGGCGTGGTCAAAGGCCCGCTTTCCCCCGGCGACACTGACCAATGTGTTGAGCCGGTATTCGATATCCTCCACAGGGAAACTAAACTGCTCAATCTGCCGTTGGAGTTCAGCAAATTTCCGGATTAACTCCCGCTGAGAGAGGGTAATCTCATCCATTGAAACTGCCACCGCAAATTGGAGATTGTCCAAATTGAAGACCCGTCCTTCAGTGAATCGGCTCTGGATAAATTTCTCCAATTTTTCAGCCAATTTATTAATCATCTCCTCTAAAAAGTAGTTGTAGAGGTTCTCTTTATTTTCAATCTCAATTAACCCCACCACCGGCCGACTCTTCCGCCGGAGGAAATCGATTAACAACCTTCGGGGCTTCATCACTTCAGTGATATCGAAGGAGATTGAGAAAACTGTCAATCTATCCTCATCTTCAATCGGTGTCAATGTTGTGGAGATGTAGTAACTGCTCCCTTTCCGGTCGTCCACCCGTAAAATCCCTTTCCAACTCCGTTTATTCCGCTTCACCTCCCGGAGGGCCTCCCAAAACCGCTCCCGGTACTCATCGTGGAAGAAGATAATTGCGTCTTTTCCGATTAAATCCTCAGTCCGGAATCCGACCATTTTGGAGAAGGCCCAGTTGCAATCCAAAATTTTTCCCTCCCCGTCGAAAGTGGCGGTAATCGCCCCCTTCTCAATTGCAGTTTTGTACTGTTTTAAAAGGGAGTAGTAATGCTGAGCCTTCTCCTCCTCCCGAATCATTGTTGCAATTTTTTGAAGGGCGGAGATTAACCGCTGGGTATCGATTGGTTTCAATATAAACCCATCTACTCCAATCTCAATCGCTTCCATAAAGTATTTACTCTCATCGTAAGCGGTCATTACAATCACTTTTACCGACGGGTCTATCTCTTTTATAATTTTCACCATTTGGAGCCCCCCCATCCGGGGCATTAGAATGTCGGTAATTATCACTTTCGGGGAATAGAGGTGAAACAGTTGAAGCCCCTCCTCACCATCTTCCGCCAAATAAATGTTCCGGAAGAAGATTTTTAAAGTGTGCTCTATTATCCGGCGGGTCTCCTCATCGTCCTCTACAAACAAAACATCCAAATCTTGGGTTACCTCTATAATCTGCTGTAACCGCTTATTCATCTGCTGGCTCCTTTTCCAGTGGAAGTAAAATTTTAAACTCCGCCCCCTCTTCCCAGCTGTCAACCAGCAATCGGCCGTTTAAACTCCTCTCTACAATCATTTTTGCCATATAGAGCCCCAACCCAGCCCCATTTTTACTCTCTTTTGTTGTGAAATAGGGGTCAAAAATTTTATCGATTATCCTCTCATCTATCCCCCCCCCATTATCCCGGATTGTAATTACACACCACGGGGCTTCGTAACTGGTTCTAATCTCTATCATCGGATGCTGAATCCGCCGGGCGATTAAAATCTCCTCACTATTTTTTAAGAGATTAAAAATCACCTGTTGCAACTCCCGGGGGTAGGTTTTAACAGAGTGGAGACATTCATACTTTTTAATAATTTTAATCCCCCGCTCCCGGAATGTGAAAGAACCGA
>JBDONQ010000061.1:0-1710 GCA_039831255.1 Campylobacterales bacterium | reverse complement strand
GTTCAATTTCTATATCTGGATTACCCTGATGACAATTGTAATTTTTGGGGTAATTGGGGTGTTGGATGACTACTGGAAAGTGGCAGGTCAAAATAACCGGGCGGGGCTCTCCCCCCGGGGGAAATTCCTCCTCCAGTGGGGGGGTGGGTTACTAATCTCCTTTCTCCTCTATATTTTTAAGTTTGATACCCATCTCTATCTCCCCTTTATTAAATTTCCGATCCTCGATTTGGGAATTTTAGCCCCCTTTTTCTGGGCCTTTGTAATAGTTGGAATCTCCAATGCAGTTAACTTAACCGATGGGTTGGATGGGTTGGCAACAGTCCCCTCCATTTTTGCCCTCTTTACCCTCTCAATTCTCCTCTACATCACCGGGAATGCAATCTTCTCCAAGTACCTATTCCTCCCATTTGTAAAAGGGGTGGGGGAGGTCTCAATTGTGGCCCTCGCTTTTATTGGGGGGTTATTGGGGTTCCTCTGGTACAACGCAAATCCGGCGGAGGTTTTTATGGGGGATAGTGGAAGTTTAACAATTGGGGCTGTAATTGGATTGTTCGGGGTTTTAACGAAGAGTGAAATTTTATTGGGATTGATTGGGTTTGTATTTGTAATGGAGACCCTCTCGGTGATGATTCAAGTGGGAAGTTATAAAACCCGGAAAAAGCGGGTCTTTAAAATGGCTCCAATCCACCACCATTTTGAAATGTTGGGATGGAAAGAGAATAAGATTACAATTCGATTCTGGATTATTGCGTTAATGACCAATATTCTGGCCCTTTTAACATTAAAACTCCGGTAAGAAGATTTATAAGGATATAGAATGGGATTTCTGGATAGGTTTAAACGGCAAAAACGGGAAGTTTCAATGGATGAGGTACTGGAAACAGAGTTAAAAGTCTACAAAACTAAGCTGTGGGGGGCCCGGTTAGTCCTCCTCTTCACACTGGTGGGGGTTGGGGTTGGAATTTTCTTACTATTGGGAATTTTGGGTCGTATCTCCTCCCCTTCCCCAGTGGAGTTGCCCCTCCTCCACCGCCCTTACATTGGGGTTTTAAATATAAATCAAGTTATTACTATCGATTACACGAACCGGATTATTGGCCGGTTGGAGCAGTTGAGTCGGGACCCCAACTGCAAAGGTTTTTTAATCCTCTTCAACACCCCCGGGGGAAGCCCCGCCGGGAGTGAAGAGTTGGCCACTTATTTAAAAGAGTTGGCCCACCGGAAAAGGGTAGTTGGGTATGTGGAGAGTTTGGCGGCCAGTGGGGGGTACTACATCGCCTCGGCAATAAAACCGTTGAATGCAAACCGGAATAGTGTAGTTGGGAGTATTGGGGTAATTATGCCCCGGTTGGTAATAAAGAAGTTAGCCGAAAAAATTGGGGTTCAACCTGACGACCTTTATGTGGGGAAGTATAAAGATGCGGGAAATTGGTTCCGGAAATTGACAAAGGAGGAACGAAAGTATCTCCGGGAAAATTTATTGAACCCCACCTATAAAAATTTCTTAGAAGTAGTGGCAAAAAACCGGGGACTGAAAATGGAAGTGGTAAAAAAGTATTCCGACGGGAAACTCTTTTTAGCTTCAAAAGTAGTTAAAATTTTAGTGGACCGGCTCACCACTTTAACCGAATTAAAACGGGAGCTCCGGAAAATTTACGGCCCTGAAATTAAATTTTACCAAATAGAGGTGGCCCAGCCCCGGCGACT
>JBDONQ010000237.1:0-6165 GCA_039831255.1 Campylobacterales bacterium | reverse complement strand
CCACTGGAGCTGGATCCCACCATAGGTTTGGAATTAGAAGTTGAAGTAGTAGGGCTAGCCGATTCAGGTTCAGTTATTCCAGTGGGCTCCCCGGAAGGTTCAGTAGAGGTCTCCCCTGTCGGAACGGTAGGGGTAGTTGGAACAGTAAGGGTAGTTGGAACGGTAGGGGTAGTTGGAACAGTAGGGATAGTTGGAACAGTAGGGGTAGTTGGAACAGTAGGGATAGTTGGAACAGTAGGGGTAGTTGGAACAGTAGGGGTAGTTGGGGAGGTCGGGAGAAGCTCTTTTGGGTATTCCCACCAAACCAAATCCGGTTTATAAGTCCAGTATGTGTAGTTGTAATGGTATTTTTTATTCATATAAGTAACATAGAAGTTGTAGGCGATGGAGTAGGCGTTATCCCGACGAATCCCTTTAACACCCCCCCGGACTGCCCAGTTACTTCCAATGTAGTAGGTCCCCTTTATTCCCAACCCATACTCTTTGTAATCGGGGGCGTTGGAGAGGAATTTCATTACAAACCGGTCCAGCTGGGCTTCAATTTTCACCGGGTAGTTGTAACTGGAGAAATAAACTCCGTAACTTTTACTATTGTCATTTCCCGTTTTTTCGTAATTGGAGTAGGCTCCCCACGGTACAATTGTAAAAGATGTGGCCCCAAACGTAATCGCCACTGCAACAGAGATAGCTAAAAACTTTTTCATTCCTCACCCTTTTCTACGAGTTTATATCCAATCCGGGTTCTATTGATAATTTTAAACCCCAATTTTCTCAGTTTGGAAATTATAACTTTAATTGATGCCGGACTGTCAATATCGGTCTCCTCCATAATCTCCTCTTTGCTGACAAACCGGTCCCGATTTTTAATTAACACCTCCAAAACGGAGTACTCCCCCCTTGTAAGTCGAATCTCTTCTCCATTTTTAAAGAGCTTTTTCTGGTGGAAGTGGTAGGCCAAATCCCCATACCGGAACACATCTCCCCTCACTTTCCAAATTTTCCGCTCCAAATATCGGTACCGGATCCAGAATTTCTCCATCTCATTTATCTGAAAACAGAAATCCCCCACTTCCAACGCTTTCCGGTAGAAGAAGAGGTCGCAGTAACCGGGGATTATAAAAACTATATAAAATCCATTCCTCTTCTCTTTTATCTCCTTTACAACTCCGTACATATCAAAATCGCTAATAACCAAATCCCACTTTCGGCCAATAAAAGCCATTAACGCCTCCTCCCGACTTCCAACCCGGTAGAAGTTTTCCGGAAATAGGGCTGCAATTTGAGGGTTTTTAGTAATTACGATTACATTCATTCTTGGAGATACTCCTTTGCTGTGACATTATTTGGGTCCAAAATTAGCACATTTTTAAAAATCTGCTTCGCCTCTTTTTTATCCCCATTTAAATATTTGGCCACCCCCAATCTAACTAGAAAAGGGACACTGGTTGGGTAGAGGGCCAACATCTTTTCACAGAGAATTATCTCATTTGAGTAGAGTCCTTTCTTCTCCAGCCCCAAAATGTAGTAAAGGTTTCCGTAATAGTTGTAGAGGTCCTTTTTTAAAATTACCAACCCTTGGGCTAAGCTGTCGTCGTAATTCCCCATTGCCAAATAGACCTTCATTAACCCCAATCGGGGTTCAATTGAATTGGGGAGAGCTTGAATCGCCTTTAAATAAAATTTAATGCTATTCCCGTATTGCCGGTTCAGATATGTCAACCACCCCAACCGGAGATTTAATGTGTAACTCTTCGGGTATTTGGAGTAAAGGGGAAGTAGAACCCGAATTGCATCCCGGTAATCCCCCATTTTTTCATAATTGTACGATTGGTAATAGGCTTTAAAGACTGGGTCCCGGAGGGTAGGGGCGGGGGTTGGAACCTCACCCCCCCCAAACAGGAGCAGGGGAACCCCGACCCCAACTCCAATCCAGAACCGCTTCCAATTAAGCCCCATCGTAAACCCTTTTTAAAGTAAACTTCTCCCCTTTTATCCTATCAAAACCTTTATCATTGATTGCAAACAACACTTCCCCAAATCGACTGGAGATTCCAGTTGGGGTTAACCGATACTCCTCCCGCTCTTCAAAAATTTTGGGATTTAAGGAGCACCATAACTCCATCCACTCCACTTTCCACCCACTTTCAAATCGGATAGAAAGGGGGAGCATATCATTAAAACTCAACTCCCGATGGATTAATGGAACCCGGGGGGCCAGTTTGAAGAGCTCTTTTAAATACCCCCCCCTCCCCTGAAAATCGTAAAAGTAGAAGAGTCGTCCCCGTTGGGCAAAATAGAGCCGATTTTTCCGGTTGTCTTCAAAGTAGAATTCCCCTTTTGAATTCATTTTTACCCTAAATTCCACAATTTTTCCTTTTTCTGGCCCCTCTTCCACTCTAAATTGATACCGGTCATCCAGTATAAATGTGAACCTCAGCTGATTGAACCGGTCCAAAATTGGAGCTTCCACCTCCTCCCCCTCCTTCGGAAGGTCGTAGTAGTATAGCCAATCCCCTTTTATAAACTCTCTAAATTTAAATGGAAGGGTCCTACTCCCCAAGTAACCAGTCTCTTGCACCTGAATATGGATATGGGGTTCTGGAGAGTATCCACTATTTCCACACTTCCCAATTATCTGCCCTTCCGCTACATAACTCCCAACCCCAACAGTTAAAGAGTTCTGCATTAAATGGGAAATCTCCACAAAAAAACCCTCGTCAGCTCTAATAATTACAAAATTCCCCCAATTGTTAATCCGGTCCACTTCTCCGATAAAATTATCTGACAAATCTCCCCGGGCCGCTACCACATACCCACTCACCGGGGCCACCACCGGTTCCCCAAAGGCGTAGTAATCCCCCAGCTGGGTTCCATTGTTCCGGTAACTCTTCCCATTTTTTTTAATTACAAAATCGTAGGCGTACCGCCAATTCCCTTTATGGGTCCATTTCCCGTTGAACCCTTGGTATACTGTCCATTTTCCAGTAAATGGGAGCCCCACCTTTAAATCCCGCCCCCCAAACCGGTAGAGGTTGCTCAAAAAGTAGTTTAAACTCTCTTCTGGGGTCTCCCGGGGGGTGTAGTTGAAGAGAAGGTATCCAATTGAAGAGAAGAGGAGAACAGTTAAAATCACGACTGTATTAAATGGAATTGTGTAAACTGGTAGGCCGTAAATATCCAAAAACCGCTCCACCCCGTCCCCTAAAATTACTGCTATCATTACCCCTACCACTGCCAGTAGGTAATTTTTCCAGTGGGGGATAAAGAAGACCCCCCCCAACGCAATTGCAACCAAAATTGAGTTGAAATTGAATTGGGAATGGAGGGCACTTTGGAAAGGGATAAAAAGGGAGTGGAAGAGGACCCCAATCCAGAACCCAATTAAAGCCAGTAGAAATAGAATCCGGGAGTAGAAGAGGAGAATTAGCCAAATTATCCCCCCTACAATTGGGGACGGGAGGAAAATAATTGTCCCCAAACTCTTGAAAAAGGGGGCTAAATAGGTGGCCCAAAAGGGGTAGAGGGGGCTCTCAACTTCCGACAATCTAAAGAGGGGCTCCCCCCGGAGATTGGAGGTGAGCCCTAAATAGTTGTAACTGGCGAACCCGAAAAGCATACTGACCAGAGAAAATGGAACTGAGAGGATTGGAATCCGGTATTTGTAGAAGATGCTTTTCACCCCGAATGTAATCATAAAAGTTAAAATTGAGAGGAGAAGGGTAATTCCGGCGGTGAGCCAGTTGAAATTGTAGTTAAACCCAATCCCCATTCCAACCAGTAGGGAGTTGTAAAGGTAAAACCCCTCCTCCAGCCACTCCTCTCGCATCCCAATCCCCTTTGCAAATAGGTAAGTGGAGATTAGGGCCACCAACCCCCCAGCCCCTACGCTAGGGTAGAAGAAGGAGAGGAGAAAGAGGAGGATTCCAGCCCTAAAATCCCGGAGGAAGAAGAGATGAATGTAGGGTTTGAAGAAAAATTTCCACTCTCCATTCCTCAGACTCTCCACTACACTCTTCACACTCTCCCCTCTACTTTAAATAGTCTGGAATAATCTCTTTTTCTGTCACATATTCCAAATCGTCGGCCTCCCGGATTAGATGGGGGGTCCTATTTTTATCAATTAGCACCACCCGGGGCCGGTATTGGATAAACTGCATTGACTGGGTGTAGTTGTAGGCCCCAACCGGCCAAATTGTCAATATTGTTCCCCTTTCCAGAGGAGGCAACATAGTATTTTCAGCTATCACATCGATATTCATACAGAGGGGCCCGTTAATTTGGGATGGTTCATTCAATCCCTCATACCGCCTATCCAAAAAGATTTCAAAGTTGTACCAGAAAGAGGTGTATAGAAGATTAACCCCGGCATCCACAATATACCCCTTCCGGCCATCGGGAAGTCGTTTATCGGCGAAGACTGAAGTTAAGAGATACCCCCCTTCATCCACCAGTGCCCGACCAGTCTCCAAGTAGAGTTTTGGAAGTCTCCCTCGGTGATTATCGTAAATTGCTGAGGTAATCGCTTCGGCATACTCATCTGCCGATGGCACAATCACCTCTGGCGGTTGATAGACCCCTTTTAACCGATTCCGGCTAGCGAATCCCCCTCCCACATCGATATACTCCACCTGAAAATCGTACTCCTCTTCGGACCAGTTTTTTAACCTCATTAATTTCTCCACCTCCACCCGGTAGGCGGAAGAGGCCAACATAAAGGTCCCAATGTGGGCATGGAGACCGGTCAATTTTAAAATCCCCCCCTTCGCCAATCGGCGGACCGCTTCGTAAGCCTCCCCATTTTCAATGTTAAACCCAAACCGGCTCCATTGGGGGTAAACTCCGGTATTCATATTACATCGAATCGCCACTGGATACTCTTTTAATCCCAACTCTTGGACCACATCCTCCAAATCATTAATTTCATAAAAATGGTCAATATGAATTAACGCCCCCTCCTCCACTGCAATTCTCAATGCTTCTTTCGGTTTGTAGGGACCGTTGAAGATAATATCCCGGCCAGGAATTCCCAATTGCCGGGCCTTTTGATATTCAAATAGGCTCACCACCTCAGCCTTACTCCCCAACCGGTGGAAAACTTTGCAAATCGCCCCCAAATAGTTAGTTTTATAACTCCACCAAAACTGAACCTCCGGATACCGGGAGGAGAAGGCGTTCCGGTACTCCAGATACTTATCCTCCAACTCCCGTTCGCTAAAAACAAAGAGGGGGGTTCCAAACTCCTCCACCAACTTCCGAATTGGAACCCCATCAATCTCCCCTTTAATCCGTTGCTCTTTCAATGGGGAACCATATTTGCTGGCAAGCCGGAAATCTACTTTATTGATTGTCGGTTTTTGATACTTCATCTGCCACTCCTTTACAGCTCTTTTTCAGAGAAAAGTTTTTTAAATAGGTTAAAATCGGTTATTAACTCATCTACATACCGGACATACATCCGCTCCGCCGGATATTTTAATTGGGGCTCAACTACTCTCCCCTCCATAATTTGGACCATCATCTCCGGCAAATTTACCCCAATCCCGGTCCCAAAGTAGACCCAAGCTGGGAATCGGGGGTTTATCTCTATTAAATAAATCTTATTCCGGCTAGCGATACACTCCAACTCAAAAGCCCCGTTCCAACCGGTCAACTCAGTAAATTGGCGGGCCAATTCCAGTAAATTCCGATTTTCAATTGTGATTCCGGTCCAAATTTTCCCCAATTCAGTCGTGGTCAATTTCCGAATCCCAATCCCCCCCAATAATTCCCCCTCCCGACTCAACCCCAGATAATTAATCTCCTCCCCTTCCACCATCTCCTGAATTAAAATTGGAAATCCCCACTCATTGGAGATTTTGTAGAAGTAATCTACTGCCTCTTCCAAATTGGAGGCCCGGTAAGCTTTGTAGTAGTTCCCCTTTACCATCACCGGGAATCCACTCTTCCGAACCTGCCGAATTAACTCATCAATTGAGAAAATTTCGGAGGTTTTCGGGTAAGAGATTCCCAACTTCTCCGCTAACTCCCCCAGCCGCCGTTTCTCCCGGGCCTCAAATTGGGAAAGGGTAGGAAGGCAAGTTTTAATCCCCAACTCCTCCTGTAACTGCTGTTGGTATTTAATGTAAAGGGAGAGCTCTGCGTCCAAAGTGGGAATTACCCCCTCCA
>JBDONQ010000126.1:0-1729 GCA_039831255.1 Campylobacterales bacterium | reverse complement strand
CTTTTGCAATTGTGTAGGTAATCCCGTAGGGCCGGAACCCCAATGAGATGTCGGTGGCAACTTCAAACCCTTTAAAATTTAAAACTGCAACCCCATTCTCAATCACTCTATCGTCGATAAATAGATAGGTAGAACCCGCCAGCTGGGTCGTGGAGCAGAGGCCTCCGACAATATTGTTTATTGGGTGGTAGGTTAAAAATTTGCCAACCTCTTCAATAAAAAAACCCATTTCCATCGAATAGTTGGCCAGCAAAAAGTGAAACTGTTCCGGGGTCTTATTTAAATAGTCGGCCAACCGCCGGACACTCCCCGGGACCATTATATCTTCAACTACAAAAAGGGAGATACTCCCTTCCCTTTCCAACTTCATTGCACAACAGACCACCCCATTCTCAATAATCTTCTCATTCCAGAAGGAGGAGGCTGAGGTGAAAGCTAAATAGTTCTCAGTATGAAAAACCTTTTTAATAAGCCGATTCACATCCTCCTTTGGGAAGGAGGGGTGTATTGAGAAGAGGAGAAAGTTGTAACTGGGAAGATTTTCCCGTAATTTCTGCTCAATCTCCTCCAAACAGAAGAGGAAAGAGTTACGAATGCTGGCGAACACTTTTGCAACCACCCCTGCTCCTTTTAATTTGGAAAATTACCCTCTTCAAGATAAAATAGCTAAATTACGAAAGGGTGAAATTGGACCAATTTCAGCTAACCCTAAGTATAGCACACCCCCCCCTCTCCAGTTGCCGGGGAAACTGAGAAAAGCCCATTTCGAATATTTTCCCCTACCGGCCGGTCAACGGGTCTGGTAACCCCAACTCCCGAGCCAATCTCCCCTCCAACTCCTCCATCTTCCCGTTGTCGGTTTCGTGATCATACCCCAACAGGTGGAGGAGTCCGTGGAGGAATAGAACCCCAATCTCCTCTTCCAACCGGTGACCCCGGGCCCGGGCCTCCTCTTCCGCCACTGGAACCCCAATAACAACTGTCCCCAATGGCTGAAATTGGAACTCCCCTTCCGTTGGGAAACTCAATACATCGGTGGGCTCCTCTTTTCCCCTAAATTCCCGGTTTAATTGGCTAATCTCCTCTACCCCCACAAAGAGAACCTCCACCGGCCGGTCTGTGAGCCGGCTCCAAATCCTCTCCAACAACTCTACTGGAGGGGTAAACCCCTCCATTTTGGAAAATATCTCCACCATTTTATTTCTCCTCTTTTCAACTCTTCAAATATTTGGGTTCAAACTCCAGAGATGCCGAATTGATACAGAACCGGAGGCCAGTGGGGGAAGGACCATCCCCAAACAGGTGGCCCAGATGGCCCCGGCACCGCTGGCACTGGACCTCCACCCGGGCCAACCCTCCAGAAAGGTCAGGGAGGATAATCACCTCCCCAATTGGAAAATAGAAAGAGGGCCACCCAGTCCCAATTTCAAATTTGTGCTCCGAAGAGAAGAGGGGAGCTCCGCAACAGCGACACCGGTAAATTCCCGGCTCTTTCCAGTTCCAGTATCGGTCTTGGAAAGGGAGCTCTGTCCCCTTTTCGCAAATAATCCATCTCTCAAAAAGGGTCAACTTCCGCTGGCAGTTGCAACTGGCCACCGGCTTTCCTTTTCTGGGATTTTTATCCTATCTCCCTCAACTGAGCCTAAACCCTATTTAAAATTTAAAAGAGGGGTCTCCCGGTAGGGATTCCCCCTTCTCCACCTCTCCAACCGGTCCCCTTTCTCCCGTT
>JBDONQ010000193.1:0-1730 GCA_039831255.1 Campylobacterales bacterium | reverse complement strand
AAAATAAGGGATGGTACGCCCGGCAGGACTCGAACCTGCAACCTACGGATCCGAAGTCCGTTGCTCTATCCAATTGAGCTACGGGCGCAAAGATAGGAATTTTTTGAAGGATGGGGTGGATGACGGGACTCGAACCCGCGACCCCCAGGGCCACAACCTGGTGCTCTAACCAACTGAGCTACACCCACCATCTCTACTGGAGATTTTTAAAATGGTCGGAGTGGAGGGACTCGAACCCCCGACCCCCTGGTCCCAAACCAGGTGCGCTAACCAAACTGCGCTACACTCCGTCTGGAGAGCTCTAGTTAAAGAGCGGTGAAATTATAGTGAAACCTGAGAGAATTGTCAAGGGAGTCTCCATCCTTCCACCTCTAACCCCCGCCATTAATGATAAGGTAGAATTATAATCGAAGAAACCTTTACCCCCCCCAAAGGAGTCGCCAATGAGATATAGAAGCTACAATCTCCACACTTTTAGGAAGATTCCAGAGGTTCAAAAACATCTCTCTCCAGAGGAACAGTTTGAAATTGAAGTTGTTGGAACTGTATTGCCCTTTAAAGTGAATAACTATTTAATAGAGAGAATTGATTGGAAAAATCCGAAAGAGGACCCAATTTTCCGGCTAGCATTTCCCCAACGGGAGATGTTGAGACCGAACCACTTTGAAGAAGTGGCCACCCTGTTGAAGAGGGGGGCCCCAAAATCGGAGATTAAAAAAGTTGCAAACCGAATTCGAAAGAAGTTGAACCCCCATCCAGCTGGGCAGGAGCACAATATCCCAGAGGTGGATGGGCAAAAATTGGTAGGGGCCCAACACAAGTATCGGGAGACCCTCCTCTTCTTCCCAAAACAGGGGCAAACTTGCCACGCCTACTGCACTTTTTGTTTCCGATGGCCTCAGTTTGTCGGGATAGACCAATTAAAATTTGCAATGAAAGAGGTGGAGCTGTTAATTGAGTATTTGAGACGGCACCCGGAGATTACCGACCTCCTCTTCACCGGGGGGGACCCAATGATAATGGGAGCGAAATTGTTAAGGGCCTACATTGAGCCAATTTTGGAGGAAAATCTCCCAAATCTCCAGACCATTCGGATTGGGAGTAAAGCGCTGGCTTTTTGGCCCTACCGCTTTGTGGAGGACTCCGATAGTGAGGAGTTGCTGGGGCTCTTTAGGGAGATTGTAGAGCGGGGGTATCATTTAGCCTTTATGGCCCACTACAACCATCCAAAGGAGATGGAGGGGGAGGTAGCTGAAAAAGCGATTGAAAATATCCGGAAAACTGGAGCGGTAATCCGGACCCAATCCCCATTGCTGGCCCATATTAACGACGCACCGGAAATCTGGGCCGAGATGTGGCAACGGCAGGTGAAGTTGGGGATGGTCCCCTACTATATGTTCGTGGCCCGGGATACTGGAGCCCAACACTACTTTGGGGTTCCATTGGAGAGGGCCTGGGAGATTTTCCGAGACGCCTATAAACAGGTAAGTGGGTTGGCTAGAACTGTAAAAGGGCCTTCAATGTCGGCAATCCCCGGGAAAGTGAGGATTTTGGGGGTTACCGAAATAGGAGGGGAGAAATACTTTTTGCTGGATTTCCTCCAAGGACGGAAGCCCGACTGGGTTGGGAGACCCTTTTTAGCCAAATACAATCCAAAGGCCCTCTGGTTGGACGATTTAAAACCGGCCTTTGGAGAGCGATTCTTTTTTGAAGAGGAATTGGAACAACTT
>JBDONQ010000122.1:0-6212 GCA_039831255.1 Campylobacterales bacterium | reverse complement strand
AATTTACGCCTTAATTGATGGGTATGTGAAGTTTGAAATTAAAGACAAAAAGCGGAAAAAGGTCTCCGTCTACCCAACAAAGGGGTAGTTCCCCCTCCCCAATTTTTCCCTTTCAATTTTGAAAAAAGATTTCTTTTTATTGCTAACATCGGTAAATTACTCTACCCTAATTTTAATTCGCCAGTGGGGTCACTTTTTATTTAGGAGAAACCCCCTCCCCCCCTTTCTCTACTGTTCCCGGATAATTGTAGCCTCCCGGCTGGGGCCAGTGGAAATAAATCCCACTTTTACCTCCAACCACTCCTCAATAAACTCAATATACCGCTGGGCATTTTTGGGAAGCTCCTCCCACCGGGTTACCCCCCGGCTCCCTTTCCACCCCGGCAACAGTTGGTAGACTGGCTCAACCCCATTTAAATCGAATGGAAACTCCTCCACCACCTTTCCATTGGGCAACCGGTACCCAACTGCCACTTTTACCTCTTTAAATCCGTCCAACACATCCAGTTTCATAATTGCAAGCTGATCCACCCCATTTAACTGGATACTATAGTTCAACGCTACCAAATCTAGCCACCCACACCGACGGGGCCGGCCAGTTGTAGTTCCATACTCGTGCCCCTGTTCCCGGAGTCTCTCCCCCTCCCGGCCCAACTCCTCAGTTGGGAATGGTCCATTTCCAACCCGGGTTGTGTAAGCCTTTGCAACCCCAATTACCGAATCGAGATACCGGGGTGGGATTCCAGAACCAGTCAACGCTCCGCTGGCGATAGTGTTGGAGCTGGTGACATAGGGGTAGGTTCCGTGGTCAATGTCCAATAATGTAGCTTGGGCCCCTTCCAATAAAATATTCCGGTCCAAATTTTCCCACAAATAGTGGGCTGTATCGATAATTCGGTCTCCCAACTCCTGTTGCCATTGATAGAGTCTTTTTTCCAACTCCCCCCGGTCTGGAATTTCTACCCCTAAAAATTGAAAATAGCCCCGGTTCATCTGATAGTAGTACTCCAATTTTTCCAGTAATTTAGGGATATCCAACAACTCTCCAATTCGGACCCCAATTCGGGCAATTTTATCGGCGTAAGCTGGACCAATCCCCCTTCCGGTGGTCCCAATTGCCCGTTTCCCCCGCAACCGTTCCCGGGCCTGATCAATTGCGATGTGGTGGTCTAAAATCATATGGGCCCGATTGGAGATAAAGAGTTTCCCTTTCAGCTTATCTGGAAAATTGGAGAGCTCTTTTATCAATTGAGGGGGATAGACTACAACCCCATTGGCGATTAAATTGACCGCTTCCGGATTTAAAACCCCACTGGGAATTAGGTGGAGGGTATATTTCTTCCCCCCCACTACAACAGTATGGCCAGCATTGTGCCCCCCTTGACTCCGGACCACAATTTGGTAATCCCGTCCAATTAAATCTACAATCTTCCCTTTCCCTTCATCTCCCCACTGGAGACCAACTACCAATGTGACCATCTACTCAACCTTTTTCCGAGAATTAATCCCCTTCTCCCCAATCCACTCCAACAGCTGATCTGTGTAAATCGAGAACCCAACACTCTCCACTTCCTTTACCTGATACCGCCCCCCCCGGGCTATTAAAAACTGATTTGCAATAAATTTAAAGAAAATCCCCCGATAGTACGGAAAGGGGGGAAGCTCCACTAACGCCAACAGGGGCTCCACCCCCCAACGGGCCACCTGCTCTCCAATCTCCCGGAGCTCCTCCAATGGGGCCCTCAATGGGGCTGGAAATTGCTCCAATTTCTCCAACTGAGAAATTTCGGAGATTTTGGCCAATTTTCGAACCCACTTTGGAAATTTGTAGAGCTCCAGCCGTTTCAACTCCCCCTCTCCCAAAACCCCCTCCCCAATCAGCCACTGGGTAATCTGCTGATTGGAGAGGATTAATCGCCCCTCCACTTTCCACCGGGCAAAGAGCTCTAAATTGAGGGTTAGCAACTCCTCCAAATTTCCCTCCAACCACTCAGCCCCGATTTGGTAAATCTCCCGGGAGGGGTACCGGAAAACCGGCTGAATGTAGAACCACTTCTGGTGACCACTTTTTAGCCGTTTTAAAACCAATCTAATTAAATCGAAAGAGGTATCTCCCCGGAGGGTTACAACCCGATTCTCCCGATCTGCCACCCGAATCAGTTTTGAAAGGGGGATAAACCCTTGTTGATGGTAGGAGAAATAGGGGGTTACAATCTCCCGGTACCCCCTCTCTTCAAAAAACTCCGCCGCATCCCCTTCCAACTGCCGTTTCAATTTCGCTTGAGTTCCGATATAGAGTCGCCCCCCCGCCGGTATATCGTGTTCCAAAACCAAAGAACCCCTTTCCTACCGAATTTTGAAAAATGATAGCACATCTCCCCTTCTCCTTCCCCATCCTTTCCCCCGGTACTCTTACAAAATTTAAAAATGTTACAATTGATATTGTAAAAAATTTGGAAAAAGGAGAGCCAATGAAAAAGTTGGCGATATTAGGAGGGGTTGCAACTGCACTGCTGTTGGTAACCGGGTGTTCAAAAAAGGAGCAACCTCAGCCCCCTCAGCCGGAACAAAAACCGGTTGTAAAAACTGAGCCGAAACCTGAGCCCAAACCCCAGCCCCCAAAAACTAAAGTGGATTACACAGCCCAATTGAAAGGGACAATTCAACAACAGATTCCCGAAATTGTAGTCTATTTCGACTTTGATAAATACAACTTAAAACCCTCTGAAGCCCCAAAAGTGGAGCGGTTGGCACAGTTGCTAAAAAAGTATCCGGGAAAGATTTGTGTCCGGATTGAAGGGAACACCGACGAATGGGGGAGTGAAGAGTACAATTACGCATTGGGGCTTAAACGGGCCAACACTGTAAAAAAGGCATTGGTAGATGCAGGGGTTAACCCCAACTATTTAACTGTAATCAGTTATGGGGAGACCCATCCAGTTTGTGACAAGTGTGGTCCGGGGTTGGGAAGCCCCAATGGAAACTGCTGTCCAAAGAATCGGCGGGATAACTTTACAATTTTAAATAGCGACGGGGACTGCACCTTCGTTACAAATCAGTAACCCTTCCCCGGGAAGGGGGCCCTCCGTCCCAATCGGCAAAAGGGAGATTTAACTTCATTTTTTTCAAAAAAGGGCGAAATTTTCCAATTGTACCCCCAGTGAGTTGAGTTGGAAAGGAGTAATTAAATGGTAAAAGTGGCACTAGCCCAATTCCGCCCAAAGTTGAGCCCCGATAATCTTAGGAGCCACTGGTTTTTAGCCCAGTCCACCGACGCCGATATTGTAATTTTCCCAGAATTATCGATGAATGGGTATAAAATAAAGGATGCCCTATTGGAGGACGCATTTGAAGTAGACTACTTCCGGCAACTCCGGACTGTGGGGAAAGATATTGTACTTGGGGCGGCGATAAAAGAGGGGGCAAAAATTTACAATAGCGCCCTCTACATTAGTAAACGGGAAATTTTTATCCATCGGAAAGTTCACCTTCCAACCTACGGCCTATTTGAAGAGGGGCGGTTCTTCTTCCCCGGAACTCGGTTTGAAACTTTTGAGACTAAAGCCGGGAAAACTGCAATGTTAATTTGTGAAGATGCCTTCAGTGGAGAAGTGTTCCAGTTTATTGCAAGAGAGAAGCCCGATTTAACGATAGTGCTGGCCGCTTCCCCTGCCCGGGGGTTTAAAGAGGGGGGGTTAGTAATTGAGGAGCAATGGGAGGCGGTTTTGAAGAGTTTGGCGATTTTAAGTGGGGGGTATTTGGCGTTCTGTAACCGGGTCGGTTTTGAGGATGGGTTGGGGTTTTGGGGGGGGAGTAGATTGATAAATCCGTTGGGGGAGGTAGAGGTTCGAGCCCCCTATTTTGAAGAGGTGGTAGTGGAGGGGGAGTTGAACCATCGACTCACATTGACCCAAAAATACCTCCTTCGGAAAGAGGGGTAATTGAAAGGGGGGAATCAGAATCGGGAGATTTGGGGGGTTCATCTGTTACCCCCCCCAATTTGGAAAATGGAGAAACGGAAAAAAAGGGGGGCTTTTCCTCCCCCAATCTCCAAAATAGGGAAGAGGGGGGAGGAGATTGTGGGAGCTTTTTTGGAAGAGAGGGGATTTCAAATTTTGGCCCGCCGGTGGAGGTGGAGGGGGGGAGAGTTGGACTTGGTCGCCACCGATTTGGAGTTTCTCTATATTTGGGAGGTAAAGAGCAGTTGGAGTTGCCGGTACAATCCTGTGGAGAGAATTTCCCCGTTAAAGAGAACCCGGTTGGAGGAAGGGGCCCTCCTGTTCCGGGAGGAGTTCCGGGACCGCTTTCCGGGTCTATTTCAATGGAAGTTCCGACAGGAGGGGCTTTCCCCCCTTCCGATCCAGATAGGGGGGGCTGGGCTCTGTTTCCAACAGGGGCTCCTCTACCTTACTCCCCTCTGGTAGAATCCCGGTAAAGGTCCTTTTTTGAGAAATCCCTACTCTATTGAAAAAATCGCTACAATTCTGCCAATTTTTAAGATTTTTTAAATTGAAAAGGGAGTTAAATGGCAACAGTTAGCCATGTTCGGGAGGCGGTAGTCCAGGCCCTCTACGCCAATGAGTTGGGGAATCCAAAAGTATTGGAACAGTTTGAAGAGCACCTCCGGGAGCGGAGAATAAAAGGGAAAAAACGGGAGTTGGCAAAAAGTTATCTCCGGGGGGTTTTGGGGGCGTTGTCGGAGTTGGACCGGTTGTTGGAGAAAAATTTAATTGGATGGGAGTTGAAGAGTTTGGATAAAGTAGATAAGCAAATTTTGCGATTGGCCCTCTACGAAATTTTTAAAGAAGGGAATCCATATCCGGTTGTAATTAGTGAAGCGGTTAAATTGGCAAATCTCTACTCTGAGGCCAAATCGGGGAAATTTATAAATGGGGTTCTCCACCGGATTGGGGTGGCGGAGGGGATTATCCCTGCTAAGGTGGTGGAAATTCCCGGGAAGAGGGAGAAAGAGTTGGAAAAAGGAAGTCAGTTAAAGGAAAGAGCCAACGGAGGGGAGGGAGAATTGAAAAAGGAGGGTCAATTGGAGGGGGAGAGTGGGAATCGATTGGAGAGGGAAAAAGGGAGAGAAGAGGAAGGAGAATCCCCTTCCCAATTGGGCACTTGACTAGACCGAGGGAATTGAAATTCCCTCTCCCCCGGTGGTCCGAAACTCCTCCCCAATAGAAGGGGGGTCATTTATTGGGTAACCGATTAACTCTTTCAATTTTAAATACTTGTTCCCCTAATAGCAAAACCGTTGGGGAAATTGGGGAAGGGAAGGGTTTAAATTGATAATTCCCTTATTTCCAAAAAGGGACAAAATTAATTTCCCCCCTCATCGATGAAGGTGTTGTAAAGATCTTAATTGGTAGCTGGAGAGGTAACGGAAGGGAAATTTTCAACTGGGATGGGGTAGGGAAAACGGGTAGTAAACCTCCACTGGGGAAAGAGCTCAAAAAAGGTAAAAAGGAACCCAATTCTGTTCTTGAATACCCCCTCTATAAATTAATTATAGTATTGTTTCCTCTGGAGACCTTTTTTCAAGTTTTTCCACAGGTTTTACCCAAAACCGCCGAAAATCCTTCGAATCTATTGGCAGGGATATAACGCAATCGGGTGGAAGTATCTCAAGGATTGTCCCCTTCCTGCTCTAGAAGCTATTTTTATATTTTTTGAGGGTTCTCCAAATGAGAAATAGTTGTAATGGTATTGGAAATTTTAATTGGAGCTTTAAAATTGGAGATTACCTTTTTAAAGAAGGGATACTGTTACAGCGGGGAGGGTTCCAAATTTCCCACTATTCCCATTTTCCCAGTTAAGAGTAGGATTAAATAAGGATTTTTCCAGCCTATCTCGTTGGAAATAGGGGCCAACGCTACTAAAACATATCCCAATAGGGCTTTTTAATTCTCCCCCCTTTCAATTTCTCTCAAACTTTTCTAGGGCCCACTTTAGGGCCCACTTTGGGGTGTAGCTTTAGAAAGTAAGAATCATTTACTCAATTTTGGTTAAAAAAGGGGAAATAGAAAAATTTGGAAAAAGTGAGAAAAGATTTTAAAATTGGAGAAAAATTTGAATATAGAGAAAAGAGGAAAGAAAAAATAGAAAAATCATTGACCTAAGACAATAGAAAATCAAACTCCAAATGGTATAATAACTTCAGCAAAAGTATTTTTTAATTTCCATTTAACCTCTCCCATTAAAAATTTTAG
>JBDONQ010000015.1:0-6215 GCA_039831255.1 Campylobacterales bacterium | reverse complement strand
AAGGATGTTTCCCCCTACTATGCTTTAATTATGTTTGATGGGGATAAAATGGGGGATTGGTTAAGTGGAAAATTTTTAAAAAATGATGAAGAGTTGGAAAGTTTTCACCGAACTTTGAGTAAAAATTTGGCTTCATTTGCGGAGGAGCTGAAGAGTAAAAGTGAAACTTCAGAATTCCCAGTAAGTGTAGTCTATGCCGGGGGGGATGACTTTTTAGGGTTGTGTAATTTAAACAATCTATTCCAAGTTTTGAAATATTTACGAAAGAGATGGGATGAGGTCGTTAACACCGATGAGTTGAAAAACTTCGTAAAAGATGGGAAAGAGTTTACTTTTAGTGTAGGGATTACAATCGCCCATACTAAAATCCCTTTTCACTATGTATTGAAAGAGGCTAGATGGACTGAGAAAGATGCCAAAAATCTGTTTGAACGGAATGCTATCTGTTTTAAATTTTTGAAGCGGAGTGGAGAGATTAGGGAAACTGGGGTTAAAAACAGCCTGGAAGTATTGGAGTTAATGGAAAGGGTTATGAACTCTTTCCAAGAGGGGGTTCCTAGTCGATTTGTTTCTAAATTGGACCGGGAACTCCGGGAGACAAGGACCTATTCATTGGTAAATTTTGATAGGAAATTGGTGCCGGAGAAGGGGTATGAATTTGTAGATGAAGAGTGGCATAAAATGGTTGAGACTGAAATCGCCCGGAATTTAAAAAGGGGGTATGAAGGGGATGGGATAGAGGAAAAAATAGGGATGTTTAAAGAGTTGTTGAAAAAGGAGAGAGAGTTTGTGGGGGAAATGGGGATGAAAAAGTTGGCAAAAATATTGAAAGGGAAAAATATATACTTATTTGATTTGCAACATAAAGTAGAAAGAGGGGAAATAGAGAAAGAAGAGGTTGAAAAAAGAGTGAAAGAATCTTTAAAAAAGGGACTACGAGAAAGAGAAGAACTTTTCCAAGAAATGAAAAACTATATCTACTGGTATACTATACTTCTTTATATCCTTCAGGCTATTTATAAGGAAATAAAACAGAATCAAAGGAGTGAAACCGATGAGTAAAAATTCTCCTCTTAACGAACATCAAAAAGAAGTAAAGAGTATGACTATAGAGATTGAACCAATCGACCCCCTTTTTTTCCGGGATGGACGCCCATTTGGAGGTCCGGGAGACCATTGGGCAGATTCTTTTGGATTTCCCCTTCCTTCAACAATTTATGGAGCTTTATTGGGAAAATATATTAGCAAAAATTGTGGCGTAGAAGAGTTGGAGAAGTTGTGGAAGGAAAAAAAGAAGGTGGACACTGACTTAGAGATAGAATTCGTTTATTTTTGTCCGGTTACCATTCGTTTTTCTCCTGCTACTAAGGAAATAAAAGAAATATCTGAGATTGTTTATTTCCCTGCGCCTAGAGATTATGTAAAAGAAAAGAAAAGTGGAAAATTTAGGGCATTGAAGATGACCGAAGACAAAAACTGGATTAATACTATAACTTCTTTAAAATTCATTTTTCTCTCTCCTGTTAAAGGGGAGGTGGAAACAGTGGATGAGAATATGTTTTTAGAAGATAGTTTTTTAGATTCTTATGAGGAACAGGAAAAAATTTCTTTTAATTCGTTTCCATTTATTTTCGAACCAAAAATGGGAATAGGATTAAACAAATTTCGAAGAGCAGTCGAGGAAAACAAAATTTATCGGGTGAGTTTTAGAAGATATGAGAACTTTGAAAATGGAGTTAGCCATAAATTGAGAATAGGAGTTAAGTTTAAAGGGTTAAATATTCCGAAGGAGGGCATTTTAAAATTGGGAGGAGAAGGAAAAAGTGCGAAATATCAAATAGCGGAAACAGAACCGGAAATCCTTTCTGAAACTATTAAATTGGAAGGGAGGGGACTATTAAAATTTTATTTAACTACCCCAGTGATTTTTGAAAAAGGGTGGATTCCCGATTTTTTAAAGGATGAGAATAGAGAGTGGAAAGGGGATTTATTATTGGAAAAAAAAGATGGGGAAAAAGTTGAAATTAATCTTTCTCTAAAAGGGGCGGTTATTGGGAAACCCCTCTATGTAGGAGGGTGGGACATTGTAGCGGGGATACCTAAACCGATGTTCAGAGCTGTACCAGCGGGAAGTGTTTATCTGTTTGAATATAAGCTTTCCTCTCCAATTGAAGTGAAGAGGGTCCAAAAAATGCTGTTTAACCCATCCCAAACAGACCTTTCTGAACAATTTAAAAAAGAGGGGTTTGGAATAGGAATCTTAATTAATCAATCTCAGTAGAAAAGGATTAAAAATGGGAAAAAGCAATCACCAAACAAAAGAAAAGGTAGTAAAAATTATTACTCCTGTCGGAACTTCCTTATTAAAGAATTTGAAAGATGAATATAGTGATTTTTATGACAACGAAAATATTTCAAGTTTGGAAAATGAAAAAAGTTTTTATGAGAGATATAAAAGAAGAGAAAAGACTTTAAAAGAGATAATAACAGAGATTGAAGAGTTCTTTAAAAGTAATAAAATCCCTCCATCTATTTCGGCTGAGATTAGTGTAATTGATAAATTGGAAAAACTCTATTTTCCCAATTCTGAAAAAGGTTCGGAAACTGAAAAGAAAGATGGTTCAACTTCCGAAAATAGCCTCAATAAAGAGACTGTAAAGTTGGAAGTTCATCTCTTTCCCTCTGATTCGTTGGAAGGTTATATTTGCGCAAAAGCAATTGAATTTTATATCCAGAACAGAGAAGAGTGGAAAGGGAAAATAGAAGTAAAATATCACAAGCCTATCGAAAATTTGAGAATAGACTCCAAAGAAAAGTTTGAAAAGGGAATTGAAAATCTTATAAATAAAATCCTCGAAATTGCCCAAACAGAGAAAAATTTTAGTTTTGATAATATGATTTTTAATATTACGGGAGGTTACAAGGCTATAATTGCTTATTTAGTTACAGTAGGTCAAATTACTCAAAGTAGAATGTACTATCTTTTTGAAAAAAAAGATGAAATTTTAGAACTTCCTCTCCTTCCAATCGGTTTTGACGATAAAGTAGTAAGACTCTATCTCCCACTTCTCCAAAAATTTGTTATTAATCAACTCTTAAATGGAAATAAAGAGGATAAAAAGCTTCTCTCGGACCTAAAAAAATACTATTTTATAAAAGAAGAAGGGGAAAGGATAGAAATCACTACCTTTGGGAGACTCCTGAGACATCTCGAGAATCACTTTACCGGGAGTTTTGGTTATTTAATGGAATTAATCTTAAAAGAGAAAATGGGAAAATATAGAGACAAAAATGAGCTCGATATTGAATGCGATATTGAAATAAATGTTAAAAAAGGAATAAATGGGGATATAGACTTATTGAAAAAGTGTGACAATTTAATTGAGATTTGGGAAATTAAGAGTTTAGGCCAAATAACGAAATTTTTTGCTGGAGATGAAAAGAATCCCAGACCTCAATATTCTAAATATTTAAGATTTCTCAAAGAAAATGGAGAAGGGAAAATAAAAAGGCTTGTCCTCTTTATTTATTTACTAAAAACGTCTAAAACTACTGATTTAATAGAGGGAGCCCTACAAAATGAGAAATTTGATTTTAAAGCGATTCAACAAAAGATAGAAAATGAAGGGATAGAATTTAAAATTAAATATATGGAAATTCCCGAAAAATTCCTTAAAGAAAATATTTTAATCCAAAATATTGAAAAATTGAAAATTCAACCTTATAACTTTAAAAAGGAGTAAAAATGTATACGAAAGCTGAGTTGTTTTTTATTCGAACTGTGACTCCAACCCATATGGGGAGTGGGACAGATTTGGGGATTGTGGATTTACCAATTCAACGGGAGAGCCACACCAATTTTCCAAAAATTGAGGGATCCAGTTTAAAAGGGAGTATTAGGGAGGCGGTTGAACGGAAATTGGGTGTTCACTATTTACTTTTCCTGCAACAGGGAAGGGAGGGTAGTATTGACTCCACCAGAAGAGGGGAATTGGAGATAAATGAGCTAAAAATTCACGCAATTTTTGGGTTTGATAAAGATAACGCTTCTCCCAATGCTGAAGAAAAATTTAAAGATAAAGAAGGGCAATTTTCCGGGGCCCTCAGTTTTACCGATGGGAGAATTCTTCTGTTCCCAGTTAAATCGGCAAAAGGGGTATTTGCTTGGATTACTTGCCCATATGTGCTGGGAAGGTTTAAGAAAGAGGCGGAAGAGATTGTAAATTTAAAAGGGATTCCAAAAAAGATTCCAGAACCAGTGGCTATCTCCCTGGGGAGTAAATTGAAAGTGAAGGAGAACCAAATTATTTTGGAAGAATACACTTTCAGTGCTTCAGAATCCCCGGAATTGAAAGAGTGGGCAAACTTTTTGGGGAACTTCTTTAAAAAGAGGGATAAGAATTTGGCAAAACTTCTCCCAGAACATATAGCTCTTTTATCGGATGATGATTTTCGAGATTTGGTGGAGATGGGAACAGAAGTGATTATCCGAAACAAAATTAATAATTTAACTGGAGTAGTTAAAGAAGGTGCCCTTTTCAGTGAAGAATATCTACCGGCAGAAACAATTCTTTATAGCTTTGCAATGGCGACCCCCCTTTTCACTCAAATAAAAGAAATTGAAATAAATAACGAGATAGATGTGATGAATTTTTTCATTGAAAAAGTGCCAGATACCCTTCAAATGGGGGGAAACAGGACTATTGGAAAAGGGATTTGCAATTTGATTAAAGGGGTGAATAATGAATAATCGAATTAAAGAGTTGGCACGGGAGAGGGCGCAATTTGCTTACAAAAAAGTAAAAGAGGTAGTAAAGGAGAAAAAGATAGACCCGAAAGACTACAGATCCTACCTAAAAAAAATTCCAACTTATCTTCAAACAAATGGACTAGCAGCTACTATTGCTTTTATATTTGCAAAGAAAAAAAGTGCTTATGGAGTTATTTACAATCAGATTGATGAATGGTTGCAGAAGATTCAGATGAAAAATAATACCCCTTTAATCGAGTGGGTAGTAGAGTTGGAGAGTCCTACTTATCGGCGGGCTACAAAGGAGATAATTGCTTTATTAATGTGGATGGGGCGGTTTGCAGAAGGAATGGTGGATAAGTAGAGGTATCTTTTCCCATTTCGAGAAATTGAGTTAAGCAGGGGAAGGGGAATTGAAAAAAAGTTAAAAGAAAGGGGAATGAAATGTTCCAACAAAGGAGGGGTAGTCGGAAAACACCTAAGCTGAAGAGAGAGTTTGGAGTGAAATGGAGACTCCCAACTGATACTGCTAAATTGATAGACCAGAGAGGGGGAATCGTGGATAACTTCTACTTAAAATTGAATAAATATTTTTTAAAAAATCGAGATGGAGATGGATTTAATTACGGATCCTTTAAGGAGATAAGGTTCGATAGGAGTAATCAATTGGAAGTTTTTAAAAGGATTGATGACTATTTTGCTTCCCTTTCCTCCCTCTATTCTGATTTATTCAATTTTTCTATGGAAGTTTCTACTAAATTAATAATTGGAATTGGGAGCCCCTCTGTTTACGAAACAGGGTTAACCCTTCACCCAATTTATGGGCTTCCCTACATCCCGGGGAGTACAATTAAAGGGGCTTTCCGGAGTTATTTGCTTAAAAAGTATTGTAGCGATGATTTACTCAAGTACACAAAAAAGGCAGAGGGAGTAACTGAAAAGGAGGCAGGTAAGCTTTACCAAGAATTTGAGAATGAAATATTTGAAAGAGAGAGATGGTTAAAGGAGATTTTCGGCTTTCAATTGGAGAAGGAAGGAGAAGAGGGTAATGACGAGGAAAAAAGTGGAAAGGGAAAAGTTATCTTTTTTGATGCTTTCCCAGAAAATTGGATAAAAATTGAGAAAAATATTTTAAATCCCCACTATCCCCAGTATTACCGGGAAGAAAATGGGCCAAAGGGATATCCTACCGATGACCAGCTTCCAGTTCCAATTTACTTTTTAGTAGTGAAAGGAAATTTTAAATTCTCTTTCCGGATTGAGAAGGAAATAGTAAATCCTGATTTCTCCTGTCCAAATAACCTCCCGATTGAAAAATTTTTAGAAAAAGAATTAAAAGAGATGTTAAGAGAGGAGGGTATCGGGGCTAAAACCGCTGTTGGGTACGGGATTTTTAAGTAAATTCTATAACAAGAGAAGAGAGTATAGATATTGATGATTTTAAAATAGAATCTATCTTTTTCTA
>JBDONQ010000059.1:0-1738 GCA_039831255.1 Campylobacterales bacterium | reverse complement strand
AAGACCGGTTTTCCATTCTCCAATTTTTCAATTACCGCCGGTTTATTGATAGGGTTTCCAGTTTTTGGGTCAATTGTTAAAACTCCAGTCACTGCCACCAACCCTTTTGTATTGCGAATTTGGTCATTTACACACTCTTTAAGCTTCTGTTTATCGGAAGGGGAGACCCCTTTTTCAACACATTTGGAGATTCCATTGTAAATTAACAGATACCCATCTGCCCCGGTAGCGGCAAAAGCACTGGGAAGCCGGTGGTACTTCTGTTGAAACTCTTTTACAAACTCCTTTGAAACTTTTGTTGGGGGCTCTTGGGCATCAAAATGGTCAGTATACATTACCCCATTGGCCGCATTCCCAGCCAATTTTTCCAACATTTTCGGGTCGGCAATCCCATCCCCCCCCATTACAGGGGCAGTTACTCCGGCAGCCCGGAGTTGCTTCAGAAATAACCCCTCCTCTGGGGCGTAAATTGGGGTGTAGATAAAGTCTGGGTTCAACTTTTTAATTTGGGCCACTTGGGCGTTAAAGTCTTTATCCCCGCTATTGATGTAGAGGAGTTTTAAAATTTTTCCCCCACCGGAGGTGTAGGCTTTCCGGAACGCCTTTGCCAACCCCACTGAGTAGTCCTGTTTCATATCGAATAGGACCACCGCCCGTTTTAAATTGTGTTTTAATGCATACTTCGCTGCAACAGTCCCTTGGAAATCGTCGGTAAAACAGGCCCGGGTGATGTAGTTGGTCCCTTCAGTTACCCGGGGATTTGTCGCAATTTGGGTTACAGTGGGGGTTCTAGTCTCATTGGCAAACCGCTTAACCGCCAATGACATACTGGAGGCCAATGGCCCCTCCACCGCTACAACCCCCTCATCACTGGTGAGTCGTTTATATCCGTTTACAGTTTGAATTTTGTCAAACTGTCCATCGGCTACAACTAGTTTAATCGTATCCCCATTTGGGAGTTTATTGTATTTTTCGTGGACCAGTTTAATCCCGTCCAACGTTTTCTGTCCAAAGGAGGAGATTGGCCCAGTTAACGGTTGGAGGACCCCCACTTTAATTTCAGCCCCAATTAGAGCCAGTGCAGTTAATCCACTCAACAGCAGTTTTTTTCCCATAACTTCCTCCTTAAAAAGGGTTTGATTTTCCCAATATTACCAAAAATTACCCCCTTCTCCTTTTTTATTCGCTCTCTTTATACCGAACAACCAATACCCCATTTTTTCGATAAAAGTCGTAAACTTTTGGATTCCTCTTCAACTCTTCAATAAATCTTTCATCAAACTCCTGATACTCCACAATTTTTAATCCTTTTAACGGTTTAAATCGGAAGAGACTCCAAACCCAAAAAATCCCTACAATCCCGGCAGAAATTAGAAATTGGGCCAACATCTCCCTCTCCAAGAAATACCCAGCTACAGCCCCCCCTAAAAAGATTCCCAAATATTGAATTGTATTGGAGGTGGAGAGGGCGGTTGCCTTCTGATTCGCTTTTACAACCCGGCTTACAAAGCTTTGGAGGACCGGTTCAATTAAGTTAAACCCGAAAAAGAATAGAATTACCGCTCCTATCATCCCCAGGGTTAAATCGGTGGCAAAGAGCCAAATTGCTAGAGTCATTGCCCCTGCCCCAATAATAAACACCTCTTTAACTTTCCCCCTCTTTTCCGCCAAAATCGCCCCCAGTGGGAGGGCTAAAACCCCGACAATTAACGCTGGTAAGTAGACTTTCCAAAGTTCA
>JBDONQ010000147.1:0-6268 GCA_039831255.1 Campylobacterales bacterium | reverse complement strand
TTCTACAAACGAAAATTGGTGAGTAATATCTACTCCTATCCAATGGATCTTCGGGATGGGGGGCTCTTTATAATTGGGGCCACCTGCAATGAAGGGGTCGACCCGAAACAGGTGGTGGAGGAGATTCGGGAGTTTATCCGGAGCTATACCCCCACCCCGAAGGAGTTGGATAAGGCCCGATATAACACCAAGTATGACTTTTTGAGGTCTTTTGAGAGTAGCGAGGGGACCGGCTCCCTCTTTGGGGGGTACTTGGCGAAAGGGAGCTTAAAGCCATTATTGGAGTACTATCAGTCGGTGGAGGAGCTGGATGGAGAGGGGATTTTGGCAGTTAAAAAGTACTTTAATAAAGGGATTACTCTCACTCTCTATCGGAGCTGAGGTGGTAGTGGGGGGGTGGGATTTTAACCCTGGGTTCAACTACCTCTCCTCCCCCCAATTCCACCTCTCTTACCGGAAAGGGCCCCCCGGAAAGTTTAACCCTTACCTCTTCTCCTTAAAAGTCCCAAAAAATTTCAATGGAAAAGTGATGGACCTCCAGTTCCAACAGGGGAATTACCCCCTTTACACCCTATTGACAGCTCTCCAGTATCTGGACCAGTTGGGGCTAGCCCTCCTCCTCCGGTTGGAGATCCACTACTACCCCCACCGCCCCTACTTCCAGTTGGAGAACTTTTTAGCGTATCTCTACTTAAAACTTCACAGAACACTGGCCCCCCTCCGGGCCCGGAAAATTTGGAAAGATGTGGATAGGGGGGCCCGGTTTTTAATTGGGGAGAGTATCAATCTCTACAACCGGGGGAAAAGGGCCAGTTGGAAGAAGAGATGGTGGAAGGTCCGGCAGATTGTCGGGGAACTCTGTCGCCGAGAGCTCCTGTTGATTAGAATTTTGGCCGGAAATCCAAAGTGTGGATGCCGGGAGTTTTTAAAAAATAGTTACACCCTCCTCTACTACTACTGCTTCCCCCACTCCCGATAGGGGAATCTCCAATTTTAAGATTGTAGGGGGTGGGTTCCAACAATCTCCAGCCCAAATCCTTTTAACCCAGACAACTCTCCCCCCTCTTCCAACAATTTTAGCCGGTGAACCCCCAACTTTTTCAAAATTTGAGCCCCAATTCCCAACTCCTTCCGATCCCCCCCAGGGGTCTCTAAAAAGAGAATTACCCCGGAATTGAATTTTACAAACTCCAACGCCCTTTTAAAACTCCGATACTGTTCCGGGTTTAGTAAAAACTCCACATTGGAAGTAACCCGGAACACTTTTAAATTGGTGGTTTTGTGAACTGCGTTCAGGAGGGCGGTGTGGTGACGTCCCAAATGGTCTCGAAAATCGACCCTTAAAAACCGGACCCCCTCCAGCTCCACCGGCCTTCGGCCCACCTCTTCAACCAAACTCTCAAATTGAAGCCGATACTGGACAATGTCCGAAATATAGAGAATTGGGAGATTATGCTTTTCGGCAAACCGGCTCAACTCCCGGCGCCGGGCCATTGTCCCATCTGGATTCATAATTTCACAAATAACCGCTACTGGGTAGAGCCCCGCCAACCGGCAAAGGTCAACACTCCCTTCAGTATGGCCAGTCCGAACTAAAACCCCCCCCTCCTTTGCAATTAATGGGAAAATGTGGCCGGGGCGCTTAAAATCGTCCGGGGTAGAAGTGGGGTCTGCCAATTTTCGAATTGTCAAATCCCGCTCAAAAGCGCTAATTCCAGTTGTACACTCTTTTGCATCGACACTAACTGTAAAAGCGGTCTCGTAGGTAGAGTTATTCTGTTGAACCATTAACTCCAAATTGAGCCGATGGGCAATTGCCGGGGTTAATGCAGTGCAGATTAACCCCCTCCCCTCCTTTGCCAAAAAATTGACCTTCTCCGGGGTGGAGAAGACCCCGGCGTAGACCAAATCCCCCTCATTCTCCCGATCCTCTTCATCGATTAAAACTAAAATTCCCCCCTTTTTTAGGGTCTCTATCCCCTGTTGAACCCGCTCAATTGGACCGCTCAACCCCTCCTCCATTAAAGGCGCTCTGCGACAAATTGGGCCAACTCCAATAACCGCCGGGAGTACCCAAACTCATTATCGTACCAAGCCAACACTTTTACCCCCCGGCGATCCACCACAATTGTGGAGAGGCCATCTACAATTGAGGAGTGGGGATTTCCTAAAATGTCGGTGGAGACCAGCTCTTCGTAACTAATCTCCAAAATTCCTTTTAACTCTTGTTGGCTCGCCTCCTCAAAAGCCCGGTTTACCTCTTCTACAGTTACCTCCCGTTTCAATGTGGCGGAGATATCGGTAATCGCCCCATCTGGAACTGGAACCCGGAGGGCCAGGGCATCCATTTTCCCGACCAACGATGGAATTACCTTTGTTGTAGCAATTGCCGCCCCAGTTGTAGTGGGGATAATATTTACCGCCGCAGCCCGGCCCCGCCGGTGTTTCCCGGGCTTTTTCCGGTCAATTGTTACTTGACTGGAGGTGTAGGCGTGGACAGTGGTCACCAACGCCCGCTCCACTCCAAACCGCTCTTCCAAAACTTTCATAACCGGGGCTAAGCAGTTGGTGGTACAGGAGGCGTTGGATATAATATCATCTTTTTCCGGATTGTAGCTGTTGTGATTTACCCCCATTACGATGGTTTTATCGGCATCTTTGGAAGGGGCGGAGATTAAAACTTTCCGAGCCCCGGCGGTTAAATGTTTCCCGGCGTCGGCCCTCTTTGTAAATTTCCCAGTACACTCTAAAACAATATCGACCCCCAATTCTTTCCAACGGAGTTTTGCCGGGTCCCGCTCCGTTACCAGTTTAATCTCCTGCTCTCCCACTTTTAAAATATCTGCTGATACCCCTTCAACTGGGACCGGAAATTTGCCGTGGACAGAGTCATATTTCAACATATAAACCAAATCCTCTACAGTTCCACTTCCCCCATTGGCGGCCACAATTTCGATATTTTCCGGTTTGGTAGTAATATAGTGCCAGAGAACCAGTTTTCCAATTCTCCCCAATCCATTGATAGCAACCCGAACCGCCATACCTCTCCTTTTTTCTGGGAAGTATAGCAAAGGGGGGAGAGGGTAGTTTAAACCACCTCCACCTCCCCATCCCAATTTACAATTACAATATCCTCAATTCGAACCCCAAACTCCCCCGGGAGATAGATCCCCGGCTCAATTGTAAAGGCGACCCCCTCTTCAATGACCCCCTCCCCCCGGGGGGAAATTATTGGCAATTCATGTATCTCCAGCCCAACCCCATGGCCGGTGCTGTGGACAAAATAGCCCCCAAATCCAGCCTTTTCAATTACCTCCCGGGCAGTCCGGTCTATCTCCCGGTAGGGGACCCCCACTTTAACCCGGTCAATCGCCCGGAGTTGGGCCTCCAGCACCACCTGATAAACCCTTTGTTGAAGGGGGTCTGAAAAATGTTGTTTAAATTTATCATCGGTAAACCCCTCCTCCAACCCCTTTTCAGAGATTCCAATTGTCCGGGTCCGGTCGGAACAGTAGTGGCCCACCTTTACCCCGGCATCTATCAATAAAACCCCCCCCAATTTTAGTTGCAACCCGGTTGGCTGGGCGTGGGGTTTTGCGCTATTTTTATCAATCGCTACAATCGGTTCAAAACTGAGGGGACGGCGACCCTCCTCGGTTAAAATCCCCTTCAACCGGTAACCCAATTGATACTCATCGGCCCCCAGCTGGAGATTTTCTAAAAATCTCCGAAACCCCTCCCGGTTTGCCCGGGCCGACTTCCGAATCCACTCCAACTCCTCTTCCCTTTTTACTTTCCTCTCCAGCTGGGAGAGATTGGGAATCTCCCGGATTGGAGCAATTTGGGCAATCCGCCGGTACTCCTGGACACTCCAGTGGAGGGGGTCCAATTTCACCTGTTTCACTTGAAACTTTAGCAGTAACTCCCGGGCTTTTTTTACCAAATCCCGGGCTTCCACCACCTCTACCCCCGGCCGGACCCCTTCTTCCGCCTCAGTTGTGTATCGACCATCGGTAATTAAAAACTCCCGACTCCCCACCTCCAGATAGAGGCAGTTATCACAACTCCATCCAGCCCGGTGGAGGATCCCCGGTTCCCGGTTTAATAGTAACCCTTTTCGACCCACTTTTACCCCTTTCAATATCCGCTTTTTTTAGGTTGCCCTATCTTTCCAACTCTAGCTCCCGAACATCCACAAAACTCCCGGAAGGGAACCGGTCCAGTACCTCTATCCCCTTCTTCAGCCGGCGGACCCCCTCTTCCAACGGCAACATCCCCGCCTTCACCCGCTGAATCGATGGAAACTTCTCCCTGTCCCCCTCCAGAACCTGCTGAACCATTTGGGTTCCAATTACCCCTGGAGCTATTGCGTAAATTTTCCCCGGAATTTCGTGGCTGTAGAGTTTTACGAGCATATTCAACCCAGCTTTACTGAGGGCGTACCCTCCCCACCCCCGGTTCCCATTTACTGCCGCCCCGGAGGAGATTGCAACAATTTTCCCGGTCCGGGGGGAGAGCCAGTCGATTAAAACTTTATTTGCCCAGAGGTTCACTTGGAAAATAGAGTTTAGTTCCCAGAGGGACCACTCCTTGAGATCTTTAATCTCCCCGAGGACCCCCGCATTTAAAATAGCCAGTTGAAATTGAATCCCCTCCCATTTCCGAAGTTTCCCCGGTAACTGTTCCACCGCCGTTAAATCGGCTTGGATAAACTGAATCTCAGAATTAAATGGATTTTTCCGGCCTACTCCGTAGACCTTAGCCCCTTCCTCCAGATAGAGCTCTACCAGTTTTTTTCCTATTCCCCGGCCAATTCCAGTAATAAAAACTCTCATACCCTTCCTTTTTTTGAAAAAATTTTAACAGCTTCCGATTTTTGCGATTTTAGAAAACAGGAGGATGGATTAGAATTGGAAAAGAATAAAGAGGAAAGAATCCAAATATTTAAAGGTTGGGGAAGGGGAAGGGGGACTACCTCTTCCGAGGTAGCGGTGAAATTATAGCAGTTGAAACTGGAGAATGGAACCTTTTTTCGATTGCCACACTCTTTTTTTACTAAAATTTAACTATTTCCTCTAGATTTAAGAGGGGAAGAGGGAGAGGAAAAGGGAGATGTGGGCTTTTGCCGACTTCTCCCAACTAAATTGTCGGGCCCGTTCCATCCCCCCTTTTCCCAACTGCTCCCGGAGGTGGGGGTTTTCCAATAACTCCAAAATCCCTTCTCCTATCTGCCGTTGGTCTAGGGGGTCCACATAATAAACCTTATCCCCCCCCACTTCCGGAAGGGCTGAGGTGTTGGAGGTGAGAACCGGCACCCCTACTGCCATCCCTTCCAAAACTGGTAGCCCAAACCCTTCGTAGAGGGAGGGGTAGAGGAAGAGGATAGCCCCCCGGTAGAGGAGGGGTTGCTCCTCCCGGGGAAAGTATCCCAAATACCGAATGTCCCCCCCGCTATCTTCTATTAATTGAAAAATTTTTTGATTATTCCATCCCCGTCCCCCGGCCAAGAGGAGGGGGTAATCCCGTCGGAGGGAGAGGGGGAGGGAGAGGTAGGCCCGGAGGAGCCGTTCCAAATTTTTCCGGGGTTCAATAGAGCCGACAAAGAGGAGGTACTTTTCAGGTAATCCTCTCTTTTTCCGGAATTCCTCCAACTGCCCCTCGGAGATTGGAGCAAAAAACCGTTCCTCCACCCCGTTGTAGATTGGGACCACCTTTTCCGGGGGTAACTCCAACAACTCCACCGCTTCCCTTTTTACAAATTGGGAGACTGTAATAATTTTATCGGCCCGGCCAATTCTGTCCCAAAAATGTTTTTTAAAGTAGGCAACCCGCTCTGCCGGGTGGAATTGGGGGTGAAGGTGGAATGAGAAGTCATGGATTGTAACTACCACTTTTGAAGATTCAATCTCCGGGAGAGGGATAAAGTTGGGTTCAAAATAGAGATCAAAGTGATGGGGGGATTGGAGTTTGGAGAGGATAGAGAGCCCCTTTCGGAGAACCCTCTTCACCAACGGGATCCCTTTTATTTTGGAAAATCCCGCCGGGGGGTGGGTTATCAACCGCCGGGAGAATTGGCCGTAATAATAGCTAGTCTCAAAGGTAGGGGCAATCCGGGAGGCTATTTCAAAAGTGTACCGGGCCACCCCACTCCACTCTCCCAACAGTGGAATCCCATTAATTACCAGCCGGGCCATTTTTCCTCTTTTCTCCCCCTTTTTTTCTATTTTTCCCCTGTAGATACCCCTCCAAAATCTCCTTCGCCGCCAAT
>JBDONQ010000132.1:0-1769 GCA_039831255.1 Campylobacterales bacterium | reverse complement strand
AGAATTTCAGTTTCCAATTGGAAATTCTCCCGGAAAAGCTCCCTACCCATTTCCGCCCCTTTCTAACTTTTCGGCCGCTTCAATTAAAAATTGGGAAGCCAACTCCACCCCTCTTTCCCGGTTTTTAAAATAGAGTTTCCGAACCTGCTTCAACTTCTCCGGTCCTAGAAAGGGGTCTCCGTAGAAATAAAATCCTAAAATTTGCAGAAAATTCCGGGGTTTCTTTGAAAAGCACCCCCGTTCAAAATCGATAATCCGGACCTGCCGATTGGAGTCCCAGAGGAGGTGCCGATACCGACCCAACTGTTTATGGGCAATCCCCAACAGGTCCAACTGGTAGCTACTCCAGACCCCCCTAGCCAACAACCGGTAGTAGTCGGGAGTTCCAATTAAATCCCAGAGGGAGGGGCCCAGAATGTACTCCATTACAATAAATTTCTCCCCTTTAAAAAGGGGTTTTGGGGCAACTCTCCCGTTCAAATGGGTTAAAATCTTCCATTCCTTCTCCAATGGGAAATTTTTACTCCATTTCACCGCTGCTATCTCCCCACTCTCCAGCTCCACTTTATAAACCTCCCCCCGGTGCCCCTCCCCAATCTTCTCCAAAACTTTAAATTCCATTAATTTCTCCCAATTGGCTTGGCCTTTGGCTTTATCATTAGGTAATAGATTGTGACCAGTGGAACTGTGAAGTTTAAAATTGTAACGATAATCATCAACAGCCCCAAATTGGAGTAGTCGGCGATGGAGACCATTACCCCATTTTTAACCATCTCCCGGGAGACTGGGAAGAGTTGATTTAAATATTTTGTCAATAACCCCCCGGCAGTGAGAGCCAAATTCATTAAGCTGGCCATTAATGCAAACCAAGTGGCCCGGTGCCCTTCCGGGGCGTAAATTGCAATTAGGGTTAAAAGGGGAATCATACTCAACTGGGCAAAGGGGGATTCCAGAGCTGTATCGATTATTACCAAACTTTTTGGGGAGATACCTATCTGTTGGGGGAGGCCATAATAGAGGGCGATAATTGGGAAAAATAGGATTGTAGTTACAATTGTAAGCCAGACCAACGTGTGGTGGGCCGGCTTTTTTGCAATGTAATCACTGAAGAGCCACATCCCCAAAATTGAGAGGAGCGCCCCAATCTGGCTCAACACCCCAAAAAACTGCTCATTGAAATGGAGAACATCTATTTCCCACCACTGGAGTCCCGGCCCTACCGACGGCATTGCTCGGTAGATAAAAATTACAATCGCAGTTTTAATAATAAAAGAGCGGGTCTCCGGAGGGATATCGGCCAGCACCAGTGAAAGCATATAGGTAATTACCCCCAAACTGACGAGGAAGACTATCTCTTGGGAGTAGTGAAAGAGGGTTTTGAGGAGTTGGGAGTCCCATTGGTGGTATTGGCCATATCCCATTCCAATTACAAAAAGGGCAAATAGAAGCCCTCCACACAAAATTTTGCAGTTAATTGGGGTCGGTTTTGCCACATCCAATTTTACAATTGTAACCCCAATAACCGAAATTACTGGAATAATCAAAGAGATTTTAAAAACTTCCTCATAAGGGAGGTGCTGGGCCAACCACCCCCCCAAATAGGCGACCAAAACCCCGGCAATTGAGATTGCCAACCGCCCTAAAATTTGGACATAGGCCAACTCCTCCTCCACCTTCTCCGGGGGTTGGGACCGGTCCACCACTTCGGTGGACATTGTATCGGCTACCACATCTTGGAGAACAAATCCGACTGTGGAGAGGAGGGCACT
>JBDONQ010000002.1:21847-22065 GCA_039831255.1 Campylobacterales bacterium | reverse complement strand
GGGACAATAACAAAGTCGCAATCAGGGAAGGAACAGGCCGTTGAGCCGGTGGAGACGCTCTAATAAGAGGGTCTGTGAAGGAGGAAGCCCTAAATATAATCTCCGATTTAGCAAATCCCGCCGAAACTATCGCCTTTTAAGGCGGTGATGAAAGGGGGATAAAAAAATTCTCGGAAATTTAATTTCCGTTTGAATTTTTTTATAAATTTTATTTTAAT